>DASRSQ010000503.1:0-9827 GCA_035656475.1 Gemmataceae bacterium
CAGCGCGCCGAGGCCGCACTCGGTCAAGATTGGCACGGGGCCAGGCCGATCCTGCGCCTGCTCGACATCCACATCGGCGATACCACCGCCTCCTCCGAGACCATTTTGCGCGACATCGACATCCATGGCGGCTGCAATAACTGGTACATCGACGTCTCCAATCCACCGAAATCGTATCGCATTGACATTGGCTATCTCGCCAAGAACGGCCAGTTCTATGTATTGGCGCGCTCCAATGTGGTGACCACGCCGCGCGCCGGCATGAGCGATGTGATCGACGAAAACTGGGCCGACTTCGACTTTGCTAAGGCCGACAAGATCTTCGCCATGTCCGGCGGCTTCGATCCGGGCGCGTCCAGTCTCGAACTCAAGCAGCTGTTCGAGGAACGTCTGCGTCGTCCGATGGGCTCTCCCGCGGTCACGAGCTTTGGCTCGGGCGCCTTCCAGTATGGCAAGGAACGCAAGTTCTGGTTCCAGCTCGACGCCGAGTTGATCGTTTACGGGGCGACCGAGCCGAACGCGAAGGTGACGCTGCAAGGCGATCCCATCAAGCTGCGGCCCGATGGCACGTTCACGATGCGTTTCAGCCTTCCCGACAGCCGGCAGATCATTCCCGCGATTGCCGCCTCCGCCGACGGCGTTGAGGAACGCACCATCGTCCTCGCGGTCGAACGCAATACCAAGCATCTGGAGCCGGTGATCAACGAGGTGGGCGAGTAATCTGCTTCCCTCGCCGTTTGTGGGTGGGAGCCGCTTTCTGGCATCGGGGGCAGAAGTGCGTCGACCTGCCCGCGAGTATTGTTTTCTCGATCGTGGTTCCACATCGCGGACACGCTTCACCAGTGCGGCCGTAGACGCCGAATTCTTCCTGCATCTTGCCCTTCAATCCCGATCCGCCGATGTAATCGCGAATGCTTGAGCCACGCCGTTCGATGGCGCGCGTCAGCACCTTCACCATCGCAAGGCGCAGCATCTCCGCTTGCTGGGAGCCCAGGTCCGATCCGAGCAACGATGGATGCAGGCTGGCCGCGAACAGTGATTCATCCGCGTAGATATTGCCGACGCCGGCGACGATGGTCTGATCGAGCAGGATCGCTTTCAGATTGCGCCGGCTCGCCCGCAATGACTTACGCCAGGTGTCGGCATCGATGTCGAACGGCTCGGGCCCTAGCCCGCTTGCCTCGAAGTGAGATAATAGCGTTTCGCGATTGGGAAATAGCGTTACGCTTCCGAAGCGACGCACGTCGCGAAAACGCAGCTCATTGCTGTCGCTCAGCGTAAAGATGATGTGTGTGTGCGTTTCGATCGGCTGCACGGCAGGTACGACGGTGAATTGCCCCGTCATCCCCAGATGTACGAGCAACCATGGACCGCCGAGATCGATCTGGATCCATTTGCCGCGTCGCTCGATGGCAGCGACGCATCGATCGAGCAGTTTCGCTTCCCACGTGCGCGACCACTTGCGCCGTAGCGCCTTGCGGCCGACGCTGACCTTGGTGAAGGTGCGCCTGACCAGCAGGGGGCGGAGATCACGCACCACGGTTTCGACTTCCGGCAACTCGGGCATGGAACACCTTGTTGGATACGATACGATGGCCGTTTAGCAGCAACGCCGAAGCGCGTGCGCGGCCCGGGCCTGTCGCTGCGATTTCACACCTGGGCCATGTTGTTCTCGTCAATCTCATTTCCATCGGGAATGGATTCTACCAACTCGCCATCGGTGCGCATGAAAAAAACACCTCGGCTTGGAGCGCAGCTGAGGCCGACACCTTGATTTTCCAATTCAATTATTCGACAGCCGAAAATCATCGCAATGGGTGCCCCGCTCTCAAGCCCGCCGTGCCGATGACCGCGCAGGAGGGGGCAAAATGGGAGGTAACGTGTGCTGGGTTGCGGCTTCGTTCATTATCGATCGCGCAGGCCGAAGGCAGGAGTGTGGCGCTGCAAAATGCCCGAACCGCAGCGAACTCACCGGGCACTATCGAATGCCCACGAGTGCGAAATCCCTGCCTCGCCGACGTCACACTAAATATTCGTGCATAGCGATGAATGCGTCACCGGCCGTACGGTGATCGGCTTGGGCAGATCCACCCCAGATGCCCGGTCACGGTGGCCCTGATTTTTCCATGATCCCTATCTTTTAGGTTAGTTGGGCGGCAGACGGGTGAAGTCCTCGATCATGACATGGGCAATCGCCATTAGCAAGGGAACAAACGAAATCTCACGCAGCGGCACCTGATGCCAGGTCTCCTGGCCGCGGATATCCAGAAACAAGTTTTTCTCGTCGCACAGCACCCTCGCGATCTGCGCCCATGGCCCCCCGATCGGGCCGCTGATGCCGGCGCGATTGAGCCGAAGCAGCCCGAACGAGACCCGGCCGCCGTCAAAGATCTTGCGCAGCTTTGGCAGAAACTGGGCCGACGCGATCTTGAGCCTGATGTATTCGGCAAGCGGCATGATCTCGGGCGAGATCTCCGTCGAGAGAGTCAATCGGCAGCCGAGCTGGGTGACGATCGAGTAGCAGTGTCGGCCGGCGTATTCGTCGCTGTAGAAGTCGGCGACATCTTCCCAGCCGCAGGCCTCGACGTCGGGGCCTCGCATGAGAAACAGGCCGTTTTCGAAGATCCAGACGGTGACTTCGAGCGTCGGCTTGCGGAGGAAGAAGTACCAGATGCCGACGCCGATGGCGACGAGGACCAGCAGCAGGAGGAGCGGAGCGACGCGCTGAATGCGGCCGGTGCCGAGCTCAAAGCCGCCCGCAAGCAGAAACAGGCAGCCCACGACGGCGATGATGATGCCGACCGTGTAGTTGACCGGCCGCTTCTCGCCGGGGATGGTCAGCGTGGCGAGCGGACGGCCGAATTCGTCCACCTTCGGCGGCAGATTCTCTGGAAGCCGCTGCAACGCCGCCCCGCGCATGTCCGGCAGGGCACACGTTGCCAGCTTCAACAGTTCGGCCTGTACCGTCGGCGACACCGAACGGAATTCATCCCAGTCCGCGTACTGCGCCGGCAGGACGTCCGGACGAGGCGCGGTCTGCCCCGGCGTCCATTCCAGCGCCTCGCTCGATCGGATCGTTGCCGTCGTCGGCGCCTTTGCCGTCACATGGGTCTGGGCCAGCGCCAGGAACTGGCCGCAGTTGAGGCAAGTCGCCTCGGCGAGGTCATCCGGCGCCTGCATCAGCGCCTCGCAGCGCGGGCATACGACGTTCACGGCAATTCTCGCTGTGGCCGGTTGAGGTCAGCGCTCTGACGGCTTCTCTTTTTTCTCCTCATCGAATGCCGCCTTCCGACGCTTGGCGACGGCTTCCTTGAGGAGATATTCGATCTGGCCGTTCAGGCTGCGCAATTCCTGCTGCGCCCACGATTCGAGGGCTTCGTAGAGAACTGGATCCATTCGCAAGAGGAATGGTTTACGCGCCGCCTTCATGATCGAACCAAGGCCTTGTAGACAATTCTCCCCTTACCTGTTGGGAGAGGTCGGATCGACATATCATTCGGAACCGCGAGCCAGGGATCCGACGTTGGGCTGGTATCATTGATACGTCACTGCAAGAAGAAACCGCCCACCTTGCCGTCCTTGAGGGCTAACCGAAAAACGACGTCATCGCCGCCGTCCTTGAAAGTGACCTTCCACAGGTGCACCTGATGATCCGCCTGTTTGAGCTGGCATAAATAGGTGGCCTCATAGCCCTTTTTCAGGCGGGCGCCAATTTCCTTAGTCAGGCCGGCCATCACCTCGTCCGTGACCCCCTTCTTGACCTGGTCGGAAGCGTTGGCGGTGAAGGCGTCCTTGTCGCCGGTCTTGAGGGCGTCGACCATCTTGTCGAAGATCTTCTTGACGGCAGGGTCTGGATCCACCCCCCAGGCCGAGCCGCTGACGACGAACATGCATCCGAGCACGAGTCCACCAAGAAGAGCCTGGCCGATACGTCGCATGAGCAATTCTCCTTCGGAGTCCGAAATGACGAATCACTCGGCTAATTGTATAGCGTTCCGGCATTGATTACCGGATGGACCTCCGACTCGCCGCACAGGACCACGAGTAAGTTGCTGACCATGGCGGCCTTGCGTTCCTCGTCGAGCTGGACGACATTGCGCTGAGCGAGATCTTCCAGCGCCATCTGCACCATGGTGACGGCGCCGTGCACGATCATGCGCCGTGCCGCGATGACGGCCTCAGCCTGTTGGCGGCGCAGCATCGCCTGGGCGATTTCCGGCGCGTACGCCAGATGCGTCAAGCGCGCCTCATCGACATGCACGCCCGCCTTGGCGAGGCGATCAAGCAACTCCTTGCGCAGCGCCGCCGACACCTCGTCGACGCTGCTGCGCAGCGTGATCTCATTCTCCTCGCCATGATCGTAAGCGTAAGAATTGGCAAGGTGCCGGACCGCGGTTTCGCTCTGGATGCGGACATAGGCCTCGAAGTCATCAACATCAAACGCGGCCTGGGCGGTATCCTCGACGCGCCAGACGACGACGGCAGCGATCTCGATCGGATTGCCCTGCTTGTCATTGACCTTGAGTTTGCCTCCTTCGAGGTTGCGCGCTCGCAACGAGATCTTGCGTTTCATCATGAAAGGGTTGGCCCACCAGAAGCCACTCTCGCGCGCCGTGCCCGTGTATGAGCCAAACAGCGTGAGGATGCCGGCTTCATTGGGGAGCAAAACCAGAAAGCCGTTGGCGACAAAGATACTCAGCACGAACAGCACAATGCCGGCGGCCATGCCAAAGCCGCCAATGTTTGCGCCGAAGTTCAGCAAGATGATGCCGCCGACGAACAGGCCGGCGGCGGCAAGAAATCCAAGGATCGTCGCCGCCAGCATCGCATAGCCGTTGACAAGCTGCAGAGGTCGTTCTTTCGTCATGGCAAAGTCTCCAGAACATGATATTGAAATGATATCACATCAATATCTCTGCGGCAAGGGCCAGGTTCCAAGCCCAGGGATGTCAGGCGCTGACGCTCCAGCCGCCGTCGATTGGTAAGACTGCCCCAGTGATAAATCGCGCCTCATCGCTACACAGGAAAACCGCCGCGTCGGCGCAGTCCTCCGGCGTTCCCGGCCCGGGGCCGAGCGGTTGCTTGCTTTGCAAGAAAGTGACAATGGTAGAGTCGCCGACGGCGCGTGCCGCCATCGGCGTATCTATGAGGCCGGGCGCGAGCACATTGACGCGAATCTGCCGACTCGCATAGCTCGCCGCAGTGTGCCGGCTCATCGCAACGACGCCTCCCTTGCTGGCCGCGTACGCCACCGTGTCGAAATGATGCGGCGACGGTGAGAATGCGAGAACGCTGGCCATGTTGAGGATGACGCCGCCGCTTCCCTGTGCGAGCAACTGCCGAACGGCAGCGCGATTGGTGAGGAAGACGCTTTTCAGGTTCGCGTCAAGCGTCGCCTGCCAGCCGACGGCGCTGCAGTCGTGTAACGGCCCATCGCCGTGCCGACGCCCGCTGCTGCCGGCCACATGATAGAGCACATCGAGCCCGCCCAGTTGCGCGACCACGTCGGCAAACAGCGCGTCGACTGCCGCTTCGCTCGACGCGTCGCAGGCGCGAAACGGGCAGAGCCCGCGTGCGTCACCTTCATCGAGACCGGCGACCACGACGCGGGCGCCTTCGGCGACAAAGCGCCTCGCCGCAGCGAGCCCGATGCCGGACGTGCCGCCGACGATGACACAGCGTTTTTCGTGCAGGCGCTTGCTCATGATCCTTGCCGTGCGTACAACGGCGCCACGCGCCGGGCATACTGGGCGTAGAAATATTCGAGCTGCTCCTCCACGCTGCGGCTGCCGACGAATTGATGGCTCGGCAGAAAGACCGGTTCGATGCCGCGATCCATCAGACGCTGGGCGACCTCGCAGCGCAGCATGTTCATGACCATCGCGCCGCCGAGCGTGCTGAAGGGACCCGTCTTGTTCTTGCAACCGTCGATCGCCAGCAACGAATCGCCGATCGGGGCGCCGTTGTCGAGCACGACGTCCGCGATGTCCACCAGCTTCTTGCCCGACGGATGAGCAGGCTTCGCCTGATCGCAGTGAGCCTTGCTGAGCAGCGCGATCACCGACAGGCCGCGCACCTTCGCGCCCGCCGCCATCTCGACAATGATCTCGCGGATGCCGCTCGTCGAGACGACGATCATCACGTCTTTTGGCCCGAACGCGAAGTTGCGCAGTATCTGCTCCGCGTAGCCGAGCGTCTTCTCGAGGTGCAAGCTCTGGCGCAGACCGTTGGGGCCGACGATGACGTTGTGATACGTCAGGCCCAGTTCGACGATCGTATGCCAGCCGACGTAGCACCCTTGCCGCGGCGTCATCTCTTCGCACATCATCCGGCTATGCCCGACGCCGAATAGGTGCACGAGTCCGTTGTCGGCGATGGCCTCCGTGCAGAGCGAAGCGGCGCGATCGAGAGCGTCTCGTTGATTGGCCAGAAGGCCAGGCAAGCGCCCCATGGCATCGTTGAAGTAGCGCTCGGCGGCGGCCAGTGAAGCGGTTGACATCGTCGTGACATCCATCACAATGGAGCAAGAACCCGAATCTGAGTCAATGTAGAGATCGGCAATCCGCGTTGTAGGCAAACTGCAACGCCGCCTGGAAACGCTCATGCTCGAAGAACTGATCGGCGAAGTCGTGGTGATCGATTTGCGCAGCACCTACGTCTGCCTCGGCACGCTCAAGAAAGTGACGCCCGACATCTTCGAGCTGCGCAACGCCGACTTGCACGACCTGCGCGACACGCAGACGACCCGCGAGAACTACATCGCCGACTCCGCGTTGACCGGGATCAAGCGCAATCGCAAGAAGTTACTGCTGATGCGGTCCGAAGTGGTCGCGATCGCGCGGTTGAAAGACGTGGTGGAGGCATGAATCGCTGCTTGCGGCTTCGCGCTCGCTGAATCAACGCAGTAAGGGCAAAGCCGCAAGCGGCGATTACAGCACCTGTCGAACGACATCGCCGCGCGTGACGGGAATCGGGCGTCCCTGCGGGTCGCGGTACTCGGTGTCCGGGCGGACACCGAGGCAATGGAAGATGGTGGCCAGCAAGTCCTGCGGCATGACGCGGCCGTCGCGCGGATAGGCGCCGATGCTGTTGGACGCGCCGTGGACTAGGCCGCCGCGCACGCCTCCTCCGGCCAGCGCGACCGAGAACACGTGCCCCCAGTGATCGCGCCCCGCCGCCCCATTGATTCGCGGTGTGCGGCCGAACTCCGCCATCCAAACCACCAGAGTCTCTTCCAGCAACCCGCGCTGCGCCAGATCCGCGAGCAGCGTCGAATAGGCCATGTCCATGATCGGCATCAGTTGCTTGAGGCCGTCGGTGTTGCGGCCATGCGTGTCCCAGTGGCCGTTGTTGTGGGCGCCGGCCACGCGCGACCAGTTGACGCGCACCATCGGGACGCCTGCCTCCACGAGCCGACGCGCGAGCAGCACGCTCTGGCCGAACTTCGTGCGGCCATAGCGATCGCGCATGGCGGCAGGCTCTTCGTGGACGTTGAACGCCTGGCGGGCGCGCGAGCCGGCGATCAGGTCGATGGCCTGCTGTTGCTGAACGCCGTAGTTGCCGACGTTACCCGCGCGGACCATGCCGTCGAGTTGCTGATTGACCTGCGTGAGCAGCGAACGGCGCTGATCGAAGCGTGCAACGCCGATGTCCGCAGGCAGGCCGAGTCCATCGATCGTGAATGCCGGCGCCGACGGGTCGCACGTGAGCAGCCAGGGATCCGCAGCGCGGCCGAGAAAGCCGGCGTCCTGTCCGGGCCACGTCAGGTTGCCGTCGTTGGCGGATTGTTCGGGGAGCGTGATTGATGCGGGCAGCCCGGCGCGGCCGGGCATCACGCTGCGCACCAGGGCGCCCAGGCTCGGCCAGTCGTTCGGCTTGCCCGGCTTTGCGTTTTCCGCGCCGACCGGCGCGTGCGGATAGCCCGTGGTCATGTAGTAGCCGCTCGACGAATGGGCGTTGTCGTTCGTGCACATCGCCCGAAGCACCGCGATCTTGTCAAGCTGCTGCGCGGTGCGTGGCATCAGTTCGCCGACCGTGATGCCCGGGACACTAGTCGTGATTGGCCGCAGGTCACCGCGAATCTCGGCGGGCGCGTCGGGCTTTGGGTCCCACGTCTCATGCTGCGGCGGCCCGCCCAGAAAGCACATGACGATGCATGACTTCGCCCGCCCAAATGACGTCTCCGCACGCGGCTCCGACGCGGCGGCGCGACGCGCTTTCAGAAGCCTCGGCAACGTCAAGCCCAGCATCCCCAGGCCGCCCACGCGCAGCCAGTCGCGGCGGGTAAGTCCATCGCACAATGACGCCGATCGTTCCTGAATCGCGAGCATGGCAACACCCACTGGTGGGATCGAAACTTGTTGAGCAGGCAGGAACAGACATCCCAAGTCTAGACGGTCGGCATGGGGTTTGCAACTCGAATCACCCAAAGGATAGAAATCAAGACCATTCGCGCGATCGCCAATTCTCGGCATCAAGGGAGAGCAGCCATGCGTAGAACCAGCTGGTTTGTCGTCGGACTCGGCTCCGCGTTTCTGTGGAGCAGCCTCGCCTTCGCCCAGGACGCCCAGCGGCCAGTGCAAGTCATCATCGGCCCCACTGGCGTCAAGGTCATCGATCCCCGAACCGGCAAGGAAGTGCCCAGCGTCGTCACCAAGATCCCCACCGCGCCGCCGCGTATCGCGTTCGAACTGGAGGCGGACAAGAAAAAAGAGCCACGCGTTGTGGAACTGGATTTGCAACTCGATCCCGCCCGCGGCGAAATTCGCGGCGCCGATATCCACAAGGCCACGCAGGGACACAAAACGGACAAGATCGAGATCCATCAGATGGAATTTCAGATTGTCCCAGGTCCCGACGGCAAGGCCCGCATTATTGCCTTACATGCCCCGCACGGCAAGGAACATCACGCCGGCTTGAGCACAGACAAAAATATCGACTTGCTGCTGAGGGAGATGGCCGAGCTGCGTCACGACATGCACGAAATCAAGCAAAAGCTTGGCGCCGGCGGCGGCCGGCCGTGGGGCATGTGGGGGCCGAGCAGCGGCTTTGGATGGAAATGGAACGCGGAGGAGAAGAAGGAACCAGAAACGAAAAAGGAAAGAGGCAAGGACAAGGCATCCGAGCGCGACTTCGAACTGGAACGCCGATTCGAACACCTGCTCCGCGAGGCCGAGGAGCTGCGCCGCGAAATTCGCAAGCAGAAAGAACGCAACGAATGATCCGAGTCGTCACGCGGCGGCGCGTAAACGTCCGAAGCAGCGCGTTCTCATACGGATTCGCGGTGACGAGGAGTCACCGATGATGCCACCGCCCAACTTCGATTCGGCCTTTACACAAATCATGAGAACGGCTATGACTGGGAAGCCCGCAAGGATGCGCGGGGTACGAATACACGGAGGAGTTGCGCGTGGTGATGCTTGTCGAACTTGCTGTGCTGATCGCAACGGTGGTCGGATTGTTCATGGGAGGCGGATGCATCTACTGGGTCAAGGTCAAGCCATGTCCGCGGCGTGCGCGCTGGGGACGCTGGCTCTTTATTTTGACGCTCGTGTCGCTCGGCGTCGTGGCGCTGATTGCCGCCATCCTGCGGGCCGATGGCCTGGCGCCGCTGGGATTGCTATCGGGAATGCTGATCGTCGGCATGCTCTGGGAAGGCCCGGTGCCGGCGGTCCAGGAAGACTCCACGCCGCTGTGAAAATAGGGCGTTTGGCAGCTGCGATTTTGCTCTTGCGGGATCATCCTTGCTGGCTATAATTCCGACTTCGAATGCATGACGCATTCGCTCGCAGCAAGGAGGCAGCCGCATGAGCCACACGCTCAATCTC
>DASRSQ010000504.1:0-4885 GCA_035656475.1 Gemmataceae bacterium
GCGTACGCATACGATAGCGCAGCTCGAGTTGCGTGTTGCAGCACAACGCCTGAAGGCCATGCTCGGCCATACGCACCGTGCGCGCCGCGGATCAATGCGATGTACCCCGTGCGGCCAATCTTCCGGTTGCATATCGACGGCGCCTCGACGTTCGTTCGCGCTGCGCCGCTTTGTCGACAGCCCCGCACCCAGCAACTACCATGAGCGGTTCCAGCCTGCCCCGCGATTTGGGGGGGTTCTGGCGGGCGGCCATCACGTCGCATCTCCGGCGCATCCGCGTCAATCCTGGGCAATCGGGCAAGCAGCATGATAACGGCGGGTACAGAGCAACAGTCGCGACGCATCTTCTGGGTGGCGTCGATCATGTTCTTTCTTTCCGGCGGCACCGGCCTGGCCTACCAGGTGATCTGGTTCAAACGCTTTGCGCACGTCTGGGGAAGCTCGAGCCTGGCGTTCGCCTCGGTGGGCGGTTCATTCTTGTTTGGGCTGGGCGTCGGCGCCTACCTGCTAGGGCGCTTTGCCGACCGTGCCGTTCGTCCGTTGCGATGGTATGCATTCTGCGAACTGGCGATCGGCGTCCTGGCAATTGTGATTCCGCTGGAGATTCAATTTCTGGTCGAACATTCGGCGCGTTTCTATTCGAGCCTGCCGGATGACCCGTTGTTTCGATTTGTGCTGCAATTCGGCGTAACGCTGTTGGTCGTCGGGCCTCCCTGCGTGCTAATGGGAGGGACCTTGCCGCTATTGATCCGGGAGTTGACGTCTCGCGACGGCCGGCTCGACCAGGCGACCGGTTGGCTCTACGCGATCAACACCTTCGGCGCCGCGGCGGGCTGCTTTCTGACGGGATTCTGGCTCCTGCCAGCGATGGGGCTTTCTGCGACCAATCTCATGGCCGCGACGGTCAATCTTTCGATTGGTTGTGTGGCGGTCTGGATGACGCAAAGAAAAGCGGTGCAGCGTCAGAAGCCGCACGCCGCCAGGGGTTCGAAAGAAGCCGCGTCAACCGCGGCCCCATCCGCAGCGACGCTCGAGGCTGCCCCTTGGGGCCTGTCGCTACTCGGTCTATACGTCGCGGTGACGCTGTCAGGACTGGGGGCGCTCGTTCTCGAAATGACTTGGAGCCGGCAGCTAGCGCTGTTGCTGGGAGGTTCGTCGTATACGTACAGCGCAACGCTGTTCGTGGTGCTCGTGGGCATAGCCACGGGCAGCCTGGCATTCCATTTGTTTCTGCGTCGATTCGCGCTCGATCCTTGGCTGCCGGTGGTGGTGATTGGCGCCCTGGCGATTTCGTGCCTACTGTCGAAACTGTTGATGCCGCAACTGGCCGAAGCGCTGATGTCGGACAACCGTTCACCGATCAATCCATCGAGCGTCCTGTTGCTGCGGCGAACGCTGGCCGGCAATGCGCTGGTGTGCATGCTGGCGAGCTTTTGCCTGGAGCTCATCCCTTCGATCGCGATGGGCATTCTCTTCCCGCTGTTTGTCGACCTGACGCGCGCCAGCGCCAGCCGCGTCGGTCGGTCCGTAGGAGACGTTTACGCCTGGAACACGTTGGGGTCCATCGCGGGCGCTTCGTTGACGTCGGTCTTGTTGTTTCCCTGGATCGGCACGATGGGATCGATCGCCTTTGCGACCGGTCTTTACGTGGCCACCCTTGTGTTGGTATTGCCTTTGGAGAACCGTCCTCAGCGATTGCTTTCCGTCGGGTGCCTGACCGTTGGCGCCGGGAGCGTCGCGATCATGATGATTCCTCAGAATCCGATCTACACGAACGTCGGGATGTACCTGTATGGAACGCACGTTCCCAACCCCACCAACTCTCAGATCCTCTACTTTTCCGAGGGACCGTCGAGCAATGTGCTGATCACGCAACAGGGGCCCTTTCGCAGCTTGCGTGTGAACGGAAAAGTCGACGCCGGCGACGGCGGGGACATGATCACGCAAGCAAGCCTGGCGTACATGCCGCGGATAATAAAGCCTGACGCTCGCGACGTCCTGGTCATCGGTTTCGGTAGCGGAACGACGTCGGGCGTGAGTCTGCTATTTCCAGGAACGCGTGTCACCTGTTGCGAAATCGAGCCGGCCGTGTATCGCGCAGCCAGTTTGTTTGGTCATGTGAACCACCGGCCCCATGAACAGACGCGCGAGGCACTCCTTGCGCGCAACGCCACGGTGCCTGAGAACGAACGTCTAAGCGACGAGCAGCTCAACGAGCAAGCTCGTTTCCAGGTCGTGTTTGGAGACGGGCGCACCACGCTCCAGGGGAGCGATCAGAAATACGACCTGATCATCTCCGAGCCATCGAATCCGTGGTTGGCCGGCGTTTCGAACCTCTTTACGCGCGAATTCTTTTACGCCGCGCGCGAGCATCTCAAGGAAGGGGGCTTATTGGCCCAGTGGGTGCAGTTGTACAACCTGAGGGAGGAAGAATACTACTTGATCCTGCGCACGTTGCGCAGCGAGTTCCCCCACTTTGTCGTGTGCTCGGTGGGACCTGGGGATACGTTGCTCTTGGCGTCCGAGCGGCCGATCGCGCCGGATCCGGCCGCTCTTGCCGAATTGCAGAAGATCGTGGATCAGTCGCCCGAGATTCGTGAGGATCTCTCGCGATTTTCCCACACGACCGATTTGCGGCAGGTGTTCCTCTCGCACTTCGTTGCGGATGAGCAGAAGCTCGACCATCCGGCGGGCGTCGACACGAATCTGCCCCTGAACACAGATTTGAATTTGCGGCTGGAGTTTCTAGCGCCGTTGCGCCTCTTCACGTCTGTTGAACGCGACAACGCCATGGCGATCTACAGTCACATGGACGTTACGCGAGCCGACAAGCTGGCTGCCGATTTGAATATCGTGCCGGATACATTTGCCTATCAGCAAATGCGTGGGTTGCGCGAGCTGAACCGGTTGCAATATGCGAAGGCGGTTCCCTTGTTTCAACGCGCGATGGAAATGGATCCTGAAGATTCACGAACGCTGGACCTGCTTGAGGAATCCTTGCGCGAGGCCAAGGACCCCAAGCTCGCGATCGAGACACTCGGCAAGTTGTCGAAGGCTCATCCAGACAGCGAGCCGATCCTGGTTCGGCTGGCCGAATGGCTCGGCGCGAATAACGATCCCGCCGGGCAAGTGAAGCTGCTCGCCGACTATGTGGCGCGCCAACCAAAGAGTTTACTGGCGCGTGAGAAGCTGACGGATTATCATATTTCGCGTGGCGATCACGCGGCGGCGCTGGAAGTCCTCCTCCAGCTTGATGCGCTGCGCCCCAATCATGCCCCCACGCTGGCGACGCTGGGCGGAGCACTGATCGCCGTGAAGCGAAGCGCCGAGGCGGTCCCGTATCTTCGCAGGGCCCTGGAGCTGGATTCCCGATTGAACGCCAAAAGCGGTAACTCGTCGTGGGCGAACGATCTGGCATGGATCTATGCCACGAGCATGGATCCCGCGCTCCGCAACGGACCCGAAGCCGTGCGACTTGCGACAGAAGCCTGCGAGGCGGTCAACTACAAGCAAATGGCTTTTGTCGACACGCTGGCCTGTGCTTATGCCGAGAATGGTCAATTCGACGAGGCGTTGCGCCGCGAGAAGGAGTTCGTCGAACAAATGAAAATCGCTGCCGCCGACGAAAAGACCATCCAAGCCGCGCAAGATCGCGTCAAGCTCTTTGAGGCAGGCCAACCCTATCACGAGCCATGATCCGCTTGAACGACATTGCCTTGCAGGCGGCCGCTTGCCGCATCTTGATGTCGAGGCTCCTTCTCGGCCACCAACTCCTTGAGCCGCTTATTCTTCCTCCAGCAGTTTCAACCGCTTGGCTTCCTCAGCCCTCATCCCGCCATACTGCGCACGCCAGCGATCGAACGTCGACGGGCTGACCTCCAGGGCTTGCAACACCGCAGCCTGGTCCTTGCCCGCATTCAGCGTCGCATCCGCGTCCCGCAGCTTGCGAACAATCTGCTCCGGCGTGTGCCGCACCGTTGTCTCGTTCTCGTCGATCAGGTCTCCGTGCCCAATGGGCCGGAAACGTTCATAACAACTGGATCAGGAATTTATAATAACAGCAGGCCAGGGGTTCTTTCGTCCTATTACAGTAAACCCTTACCAGATAAAGAGCGGGCGAAGGGACTCGAACCCTCGACATCCAGCTTGGGAATGCCGCCAGCGATCGAAATCTCCTAGGAAATCCAGGGTTTAGTACCTCTGCATTTTGCAGGTTTTCCAACGATTTGCAAGAATTCTGTCACCCATTCCGTCACCAGAGAATTGGGTTGTAGTGTTGGTGACTAACGAGCTAAGGTCATGAGTCGGGTAATCGTCGACTTGCCGAAGCTACCCGATGCGATCCGAAATGCGATCACGGCTCCTTGCCACCTCCGTCCGGTAGTTGTTTACGCTCGGCACGTGCAATTTGCACTAGCCACTCGCCCAGCTTGGGCGAGAGGAGTTCTTCGCCGGTCCACGGATCGAACGAAATGCTCACATCCGGATCATCCGGGTGGGTCAGCGTTGGCAGAATTTCGTGATCCTGCCATTTCCAGCCATGCGCCTCTAGATCTCGGCGTGTTTGTTCGGCCTCGCGAAGCTGCTCGTCCACATGGACATTCCCTTGCCTTCGTGATTGAGGTTGTCGTTGGTCTCGTTCGGTCATTTCAAGCTCCATCGTCTGGATTGCAATGTTTAGTGTGTATGGCCAATCGTCGAATAGCGCACGCGGGGACCGCAGCTCCATTCTACTCGGACCACCCTTCAACTGCCCGGGTGACGGGAATCGAAACCTCACTCGATTTCGCCGCAACTGGCAAACTGCCTTGTGGTTGCGTGATATGCGAGGAGTGCCGCGCTGCAGAATTGGCGCCCTCAATGGCTCGAAGTGGCATTTGATGAC
>DASRSQ010000505.1:0-11142 GCA_035656475.1 Gemmataceae bacterium
GGCACGGACCTTCCCGCAAGCTTGTTTGAAAAGCGCGTTCTGTCGACGCCTGTGGAGGAGAAGAAACAGAAATGAACGGCAATCGCGTTTACCTGATCGGCGCCCTGGCCGCCGCCGGCGCCTTCTTGCTCTTTTTGCTCCTGCGCTCCCTCTGGGAAACAGGCTCGCAGAAACTCAACGCCCGCCTCAAGAACGAGAACGCCGACGAGCCGACGGGAATTTTGCGGCGTCCGAGACCGACCGACTGGATGGGGCGATTCGATCGCGCCTTCGAAAACCTCATCTTGCACACGGGTCTCGAGCTCAAGCCGGACCAGGCCATCGGCTGGATGATCCTGATCGGCGGGGCCCTCGCAACCGGCGCCTACTTCGTCAAGGATGAGGTTTGGTTCTGTGCGGTCGCATTTTTCCTCGGGGTAGGTCTCGTGCTCGGAAGCTTCTTCTTCTACCGCGGCCAGTATCTCGTGAAAATCCAGGACCAGCTTCCTGACGCGATCTATCTGCTGTCTCGATCCTTGCGTGCCGGCCTGAGCCTCGAGCAATCGCTGGAGCTCCTTGGTAACGAAGGCATCCAGCCCTTGGCCAGCGAGTTCAAACGCTGCCACGCCCAGATCAAGCTGGGCTTGCCGATCAGTACGGCCCTGGACAACATGGCCCAGGAATTGCAAATGCTCGATCTGAATGCCCTCGTTTCCACGGTCTCGGTGTTTCTGTCCACGGGCGGCAACCTCCCCATGCTGCTCGACCGCCTCGCCGCCTCCGCACGCGATCGCGCCAACATGCGAACCTACTTCCGCTCGGCGACCGCCACCGCCCGAGTTGCGATCATCCCTGTCGCTCTCGCGGTCCCTGTCATTCTCATCGCCTACATCGTCTGGGAACCGGACTACGTCAGCTCGTTCCTGGAAACCACCAACGGCCGCATCTTGATGGCCGGGGGCGTGATCACGGAGATCATTGGCCTGACCTGGATTTACCGCCTGCTGCGATTCGAATACTAAGGTGACCTATGATTGATTGGATTATCCTGGGTTGCATCTTCCTGGTCGTCGTCGGCATCACGCTGGCGATCGTCCGGATCGCCACCGGCTCCGGCCGGCGCATCGATGATCGCCTCGCCCAGGCCCAGGCACAACCCGAGTATGATGATCGCCTTTTGCTCGGCGAACTCACCGAACCGCTCGCCACACTCACGAGTCCTCGCGATGACAAGCGTGAGGCTCTCACTCAGGAACTGCGCGAAGCCGGCTATTATCGCTCCACCGCCCTGATGGAATATGCCGCCCTGCGCGCGATGCTGGTCGGCTTTCCGATCATCGTCAGCGTGCTTCTCGCCGTACTCGTCGACGTTTCGATGGTGCCGACGGTTATCATCGCTGGTCTGGTCGTCGCGGTGCTTGGCTACAGCGTGCCACGCCTCTACGTGAATTACCGTGCTCGTGAACGGAGCGGACAAATCGAACGCGGCTTGCCTGTGGCGGTGGATCTGCTGAGCTTGTGCTTGACCGGTGGGCAAAACCTGTTGGGAGCGCTGGGCCGCGTCTCGCGCGACCTGGAGACTTCCTATCCGGTACTCGCCCAGGAGCTTCGCATCGTCCACAAGCATGCCGAGATGGTCGGACTCGAAATGGCTCTCCGACACTTCGCGGCCCGCACCGGCGTGCAAGAAGCGAAGAATCTTTCCGTGATCCTCACCCATTCCGAACGGCTCGGCAGCGACATCGCGACCTCCCTCCTGGAATTCGCCGGCAGCTTTCGGCAAACGTTGCGGCAGCGTGCCGAGGCCCAGGCCAATCGTGCCAGCTTCTGGATGCTCTTCCCGACGATTCTGTGTCTGCTGCTGCCGGCACTGGTATTGTTCAACGCCCCGCTTGTTTACGAGTTCGGCCGGGCCAAGCGGCAGATCAATGCGGACTCGCGCAAGGACCTCAAGGCCTTGAAAACCGACGAAGAAGTGTCGGCCAAGCAATAATGAATGGGGATATGCTCCCGGTGTCTCACTTTTGTAATTTCAACGGACGCTGACTCATGAATACGACAGAGCCGCAGCATCCGGATTTATCCGAAGCGGCAAAGCCTGCGGATTCCCCACCGCCGGCCGATGCGCCCGTGACGGTCGGAGCTGGGATCAATTTCACCGATCCGAACTCACCGCTCGCGTTTGCTTATTTGCGAGCCAGTCATCTGGTAGCAATCAGTTTTTTAGCGCTCGTGTTCCTCTACTTTGGCGTGTTCACCCCGCTCGCCCATTCGGACATTTGGGGGCACATGAAGTATGGCGAGTGGATCGTCGCCAACCACGCTCTGCCGGAATACGAGCCATTCTGCGAATTCGCGGACCGTTCACAGCCTGTCGGGCAATTTCAGTGGTTGTCGCAAGTCATTTTCTATTTGGCCTTCCACGCGGGCGCCGTGCTCGCCGGTGGCGACGATCTGCGGCAAACCGCGGGGGGCGTGGAAATGCTGCGGACCCTCTACGGCGTGCTGGTGATCCTGAAAATCGGCCTGGTCATGGCGGCAATCCGGCGCTCAACAAGGTCCATGCCTCTGGCGATCGTCGGCGCGGTTTTCTTCTTCCTGCTGACGATGGGGAACATTCGCGTCCAAAGACCGCAAATCTTCGGCGAGATTTTCTTCGCCTTCCTGGTCTGGTGGGTGAGTGCTCCCCGCCTTTCGGCGCTGACGGGACTTGTTGTTCCTTTGGTCCTCGCCGTCTGGGCAAACTGTCATGGCTCGTTCGTCGTCGGCATGATGTTCGTGGGCCTTTTCTGGTCCGGCCGGGTGGTGGAACTGCTATGGAAAGAGCGACTGACTCGCTCTTTCTTGACCAGTCCCGATCTCCGCAACGGATTGGCCGCAGTCGTGGCGGCGCCGATTGCGATCGGCATTTTGAATCCCCACGGCTTTGCGATCTATTCCATGGTGTTCGCTCTGACCAGGAATCCAAACATCCACACGATGGGCGAATGGTCGCCGCTGGACTTCAGCCAGGTTGAAAGCGGCGGACACTGGCTCTATCTGGCGACACTGGTGATCCTTGCAATTTCGCAACTTGCGAGCCCGCGTCCACTTCCTGTCGCTCGTCTATTCGTGCTCTTTCCCTTTGCCATTGGCCCGCTCAGTCAACAGCGCATGATGGCATGGTGGCTAATCCTCGTGCCATGGTTTGCAACACTGTTGTGGCAGCATGCTTTGGTGCACCTGCCGAAACGTTGGCTGCAGAATCGGACCGAAGCCAGCTTACGCAAGACCTTTGTCGGCGCCTTCATCATTGTGTGCGCATTTATCTGGTCGGGGCTATTCCAGTTGCTTGCTGGCAAGGACCCGTTGCCATTGGCGACGACAACGACTCATGCGACCATGTGGCCGTTGGCGATGGAGCTCAAGCATGGAAAAGGAATGCCCGAACTCCACGAAGCTTTGAAGCATTATCCGAATCAGCGATTTCAAGGGCGAATGTTGCTGCAAGAGAACATGGCGGATTTCCTGGTCTGGTCGCTGCCGGAGAAGCCGCCGGTCCTTGTCTATTCACACGCGCACGTGTTTCCTGAGTACTTCTGGCGGGAATACCTGCACGCCATGGCCGGCGGTCCGGGCTGGGATTCGATGCTCAATCGCTATCGAGTCAACTTGCTTGTCGTCGACCCCGATGCATGGAATGGACTGGCAGAAAAGCTGCGTCATGATCCGAATTGGGACGTCCTGCTGGATGAGGGGCAAGGCTCGCAAAGCACGTTGCCTCCCACCGTGGGGAATGTCAAGCTGTTCATCGTGATTCGCAAACATCCCATTTAGATCAACGTGAATGAGACTTGCGATGAACACCAATTCTTCCGCCGTACCCGCTCGCGCGATCTACAAACTCCTCGTGCTGTTGTTATTGTTCGGCGGAATCGCATACTGCAATTCGTTCACCAAGGTCTTCTTGCTGGACGATGTGTTTTGGATCACCAATCGGCCAAGCATTAACGACTTGCGCCAATATTTGTCGGATATGCATACGCGTCCGCTTGTCGCGATCACCTTGTATATGAATCACCAGCTTCACGGGACCAACGTGTTTGGTTACCATTTGGTGAATCTGGCGATTCATTTGCTGGCGAGCGTGAGTCTCTTCGGCCTGGTGCGAAGAAGCCTTTTATTGCCTCGCTGGGAGGGGCGATTTGACAAGTCGGCGCTCTGGCTGGCCTTTGCGGTCGCTTTATTGTGGGTCGTCCATCCTCTACAAACGCAGGCAGTCACCTACATAATCCAGCGCGGCGAATCGATGATGGGCCTGTTCTTCCTCCTCGCGATGTACTGCATGGTGCGGGGCACCCAGGCGGAACGGCCCAGAATTTGGTACGCGGCCTGTCTGGCGTGCTGCGTGCTTGGTTCCGCCAGCAAAGAAGTCATGGCCACGGTTTTGCCAGTCATGCTTTGTTATGATCGAGTGTTTGTCGCGAACTGGCGGGAGATCATCGCGCGGCGCTGGGGGTTGTACCTTGGCATGGCGGCCATCTGGGGCGTGCCGGTGCTGATTGCTCTCCCAACATTGTTCAACACAGCGAACCCGACCAGCGCCGGCTTCGGTCTTCAAAACA
Source organism: Gemmataceae bacterium (assembly GCA_035656475.1). GTDB lineage: Bacteria > Planctomycetota > Planctomycetia > Gemmatales > Gemmataceae > SIAQ01. The sequence goes on from DASRSQ010000505.1 coordinate 4,584, forward strand.
TGCAAGCCAAGGATTACTGGATGACTCAGGCGGGGGTCATTCTGCACTATCTGCGGCTGTGTTTCATTCCCTATCCGCAGTCCTTCAGTTATCGCGGTTGGCCCGTCACGCGTGACTTCTCGGAGTTTTGGCCGGCGGGGCTTGCTGTCGCCTTCCTGTTGCTGACGATTGCCATCCTGCTTTATCAACGTCACTGGCTTGGTTTTTTGGGAGCGTGGTTCTTTGGAGTTCTGTCTATTACGTGCATCGTCCCACTGATCGACGTCGCCTTCGAGCATCGCTTGTATCTGCCGACGGCGGCGATAAGCGTTTTGATCGTATTCGGGGGATTCTGGCTGTTCACCAAGACTTTGCCTGCCGGCGCGGTTAAGCCGGTCGGCATTTGCGCATTTTGCCTGATCGCCGTCACACTAATCGTGCTGACGAACCGTCGAAATGAAGACTATCGCAGTGTCACTGCCTTGTGGACTACCGTCTACAATCTGTATCCGGACGACATTGAAGCAATCAACAACGTGGCGGTTGGGCTGGATGCGGAAGGGAAATCTGACGAAGCGATTGCCTTCTATCAAAAAAGTCCCATGGTGGTGCGCGGGCATTTCCAATGCGGCCTGCTGCTGTGCCGGAAGGGCCAGATCGACCTGGGTCTGCAGTACATCGATTCCGTCATGAAGACCGCGGAGAACGAAGAGAACGAATGGCGAGCCGTGCGTCACGCCGACCTGGGGAAGATCTACTGGATCCTTGGCGACCCGAAACGCGCCGAGGAGAACCTGGGCAAGGCAATCGAATTATCCCCCAGGCGATCGGGCCCATATCTTGCGCTCGGCCTGCTTAGGATGCAGCAAAACAAGCCCAAAGAAGCGGCGGAGTTGTATCGAAAGGGGCTCGACCTCGACAAAACCTCTGCAAAGGAACTATACCTATCGGCAGATGCCTATCTGCACGGCACTCCAACGCCGTCGGATTTCTCGCGCAAAGAGGCACTCTTCTATGCACTGCAAGCGGCCGATGTGACGGAGCGCAAGGACGGGACGGCGCTCGACCTGCTTGTGGAGGCTTACGCTGCCAATGGCATGTTCAAGCAGGCGAGCGAGACCGTGCAGGTTGCTCTGAACAGTCCCGGCGCCCAGGCAAACGCCGACTGGCAAGACCAGCTCAACCGCGTCATCGCTTCCTACCGGGAGCGGGAAAAACAGCAAAAGGCCAACGCTCCAAAGTGAGCGTCGCCCTGCGGAGCGCCCCATATGCGATGTTTAGTGGTAATCCCTGCTTTTAACGAGGAAGAAGCGCTGCCGAAGACGCTGGCGTCTTTGCAGCATCTGCCGGAGTACTTCGAGATCCTCGTGGTCAACGACGGCTCGCGCGACGGCACGCAGCTCGCTGCGGAAGTTGCCGCCGCTGCCAGTCGGCTGAAAGTCCATGTCGTGCGTCTGCCGGCCAACTGCGGCATCGGCGTGGCGGTGCAGACCGGCTACCTCTTCGCCCTGAAAGAAGAGGCGTACAAGTATGTCATCCAGTTCGACGCCGACGGCCAGCACGATGTCGCCGCCCTGTCGCGCATGGTCGAGGAATGCGAGACGAAGCAGCTCGACGTCTGCATCGGTTCGCGCTTCATCGACGGGGAGGGCTTCCAGTCGAACTTCCAGCGCCGTCTGGGCATTCGCTTCTTCGCCTGGCTGATCTGGCTCTTGACCGGCGCACGCGTCACCGATCCAACCAGCGGCCTGCGCTGCGTCGGCCCGCGCGTCTGGTCGCGCTTCGCTCGCTATTATCCCGAGGACTATCCGGAACCCGAATCGCTGTTCTGGTGTGCCCGAAATCGCATGAACATTGGCGAGATCCCCGTTATCATGCGCGAGCGTCAAGGCGGTGTCAGCTCGCTGACGCATCATTGGCGGCCCGTGTACTACATGATCAAAGTAAGCGTTGCGATTCTTCTCGATCGCCTGCGCCAGAGGGAATGCCGTGATTAATGCTGAAATGTTGATGACCGTTGGCGGCGTCGCGGCCTTCGTCCTCACCATCGCCTGGGCTCGCAATCGCGAGCTGCGCGAAAAATACGCCGTCGTCTGGATGACGGTCGCGACCATTCTTCTGATCATCGGCCTGTTCCCGTCGCTGATCATGACCTTCGCGGACAAAGTCCATCTCGCCTATCCCTCGGCAGTTCTTTACGTCGCACTCGCCGCGATTTACCTGTTCGCGTTTGCGACTTCGGTGTCGATCAGCCGACAGTACCGCCGCAACGTTCGACTGATGCAGGAAATCGCCATCCTGGAAATGCGTCTGCGTGAAGTGGAGAAAAGCCAACGGGCCGCGAACAAGCCGAACTGGTTCAAACACTCGGAAAACTAGGCAAATTGCCGACTTGAATGCCTTCACGCGCTCCTCGCGTGTTATTCCTGCGCCCCATGTCGGTCAATGTGCATATCCTTCCTCTATGGGCAAGACGCCTCCGTGGGCAATATCCCACAGACAGTAATTGCTAGCAAGCGGCCAAATCCTGCAAGCGGCGAGGTTCACGATGCTGCACCGACGTGCCTTGTTTCAGTTCGGCGGTGTCTCGCTCCTGTCCGGCGGGCTGCTGCACATGCTTGCCGCCCAGGATCGGCCGCAACGCCGACGCGCCAAGTCCTGCATCCTCCTCTTTCAGGTCGGCGGCCCCTATCAAGCCGAAACGTTCGATCCCAAGCCGGACGCGTCGGCGGAGATTCGCGGCATCTACCAGACAATCGCCACGCGTGTCACCGGGCTACGCATGACCGACGCCCTGCCGCGCGTCGCCGAGCAAGCTGACAAAATCGCGATCCTGCGTGGTCTCAACCACACGATCCGCTGCCATAACCCGGCCATCTACTGTAGCCTGGTCGGCCGCGAGGCGACCGATCCGATGGCGGTCTCCAACCGCACGGCTGCTCGGCGCACCGATCACCCGCATTTCGCGTCGGTGGCAGCGCGCTTGCGGCCGCCGCGGACGTCGATGCCGTTCCACGTCATCATTCCGAACACGACGAACAACGGTCCTTCCAAATCGCCTGGCCTGCTCGGTGGCTATCTCGGCGCCGCCTACGACCCGTTCGTTCTCGGCGCCGATCCGGCCGACGCCGATTTTCGTGTCGAGAGCACGGTGCTGCCTGACGACGTCAACGCGGCTCGCTTCGATTCCCGGCAATCGCTGCTGGCCCGCTTCGATCAGGATCGCCGCCATGTCGAACGCAATGTCGATGCGATGCACACGCACTATCAGCGGGCGTTCAACATGCTGACCGCCCCCGAGTCGCGTGCCGCGTTCGATCTGTCGCGCGAATCGGACCGCGTGCGCGATCGCTACGGACGGCACACGCAGGGACAGAGCGCCTTGCTCGCGCGTCGGCTGGTCGAGGCGGGCGTCCCCTTCGTCTCCGTCTTTTCGCACGTCGACGTCGATCGCGGCAGCTGGGACACGCATCAGAACCACAACGCCCGCGTGCGTGACCTGTTACCGCCGGCCGACCAATCCTTCAGCGCATTGCTCGAGGATCTTGCCGCCCGCGGCATGCTCGATGAGACGCTCGTGATCTGGATGGGAGAGTTCGGCCGCACGCCGCGGATGGGCGTGAACTTCTCGAACAACACGAACAACACCGGCGGCCGTGACCACTGGTGCAACTGCTACTCCGTCGTCCTTGCCGGCGGCGGCGTCCGCGGCGGCAACGTCGTCGGCTCGAGCGACCAGTTCGCCGCCTACCCGCGCGAACGCGCCGTCCACGTCAGCGAACTGCAGGCAACCATCTTCCACCTCCTCGGCATCGACCCACGCGCCACGCTGTACGACATCCAGGGCCAGTTCCACACCATCTGCGACGGCAACCCGGTGATGGAACTGTTTTGAGCCGGAAAAGATATAGGTTACAAGCGGCCCCGCAACTCATGGAAGCAATGCCGGTGGCGACTTGACGCCCTGCCTATTCAGAATCACCACGATCTGCTCGCTGATGTCCGCGCGGCGGGCCACGAAGAGCGGCACGGTGCCTCCCTTGTCCATCGTGTCCATCTTGCGATTGACATTGGCGAAAATGTCGAGAAGGCTCTTGTCGAGCGGATCGCCATAACCAAGGACCAGTTCGATGCCGTTCTTGGAGGCGTATTCGTCGATGGTGGCCTGCATTTCCTTCCAGAGCAGCACGAGATTTTTTTCCGACTGTTTGCCAAGCTTCCTGCGCATTTCATCCGCCAGATCTTCGAGCTGGCGCTTCGCGCGGACGAGTTTCTCTTCGATATCTTCCTTGGTCGCGCCGTCGTACTCCTTGGTGGCGATGGCGATGTTCCAGGTTTTCATATCCTCTTGTATCTTCTTGGCCTTGTCGTTGAACGGCTTGGCCGCGATTTCCAGGTCACGCTTGAACTCGTTCGCTTTGTGAAACTTGTTGAAGACGTGTCCGACATTCACGACGGCCACGCGTACCGTGCCTGGTGGGGGCGGCTGTACCTTGGCGTCTCGCGAGGTCGCGACGGCAAGACCGAGCAGAACGAGAAGTGCGGGGCTCATGTTGCAGACTCCTTCCGGCGATGAGGTTCATTGAAATCGCTGGAAGCAGTCTACCAAAGCGCGCGCAGGCACGGAAAGGAAATCGCCCTGGCTTGTGGGTCTTCGCGCCAGGCTTCCTGACCGAGCCATTAGCTCTGGGTGTTGGTAAGATGTCGGCCGCACCAGCCGATGATGAGGCGTTTTTTCGGTTCGTCGCGGTACCAGTGGATGGAGATGCACGTGTCGGCGCTGCGCGCGCCAATGGTGACGTGGTGTTCGCACATCACCGATTTGCCTTCGAACTGGAACGTGTATTCGTCGCCAAACTTGCCCTTGGCGGTGGGAGAGATGAACTCGGAATAATCGAAGCCCTTGGGCTTGAGGGCGGCGTGCCAGCCCGAGCCAATGCTGCCCGACTGCTGCCATTTGCGCGTCAGCTCGTCGAGGGCCTGGAACAGGCTGTAGACCCGGTCGGGCCAGCGATACGGCGATTCCTTCGCCGACTCGATGGCGCTCGGCAGAAAGACAATGGTGCTGACGAAGTCGGCTGCGGCGCGGTTGACGGCCTCGGCAACGCTGCTGACCGGCGCGCGCGGCGCCGGTGGCGCCGCGACCTCCCCGCCCGGACCGCGCGGGCCCTTGAACGCTTGCCAGGCTTCCCGCTGCATTTCCAGCTCGCGCGACAGCTCAGACACCTGGCTGCGCGCTTCGTCGCGATCCACCTTTAACTGCTCGATCTCTTCCCAGGCTCGCTCCAGCTCCGTCAAGATCTGTCCCGCCTCGTCGAGCGCCTTGGAGTTCTTGAGCATTGCCTGGAAACGCGCGACCTTATCCCCCTCGATCGCTTCACGCACAAGCTTGGCCACCGGAGGATTCGAAAAGCGAAAACCCGAGACGGCGACAAGCGTGCGGAAGAGATGTTGGCCGAGCGGTTGCTGCTGCTCAATATGAAAGCGTATCGAGTCAGCAAGATAAAGCGGATGCTCGGGCGGCTTGGAGCGTAAGCTGAACCCCGGCCAATATAACCGGACCGCCCCGAGATAGCAGGACAACTCCTTGTTGCGCAGCGCATCCGTCCAGGCACGCCCGGCAGCCACATCGCGAAATGCCACGACCTGCGCGTGCCCCAAGAGCTGTTGCTGCAACTCGTTCGGATCAATCAAGTAGTCGCGCATGCCCTGTTCAGGGGATATCGCCACCACGGGCAGCCAGCGATCGCTGGCACACAGCGTGTCCTCCACGAACAAGGGCACGTCATTACGATCCAGCTCGCGTGGCTTGAGCGGGATCGCCGACTTGCCGATGAAGCAACTGAAATTCTGGATGATGAGATCGACAATGCCTGGGCGCTTGAGCGTGTAATTGAGCGGCTTGGCGATAGTCTGCGTTGACGCGATGCGAATCGCTGTCGAGGCTTCGAGCTTGGGACCGTTGCGGGCAAACTGGCACGCCAGGATCCACTGCATGCCCCGGTCCTGGTCGTCCGGATAGCTCCATTCGAGGGTGATGAGCTCGCACACGCCGGCGACCGATTCGCGCTGAGCGGTGACACTGTGCTGGGGGAGGGGGGCCGTTTTAGGCTGATTGAGAGCAATCTTGCAGGGGGCCTGCCATCGATCTCGATATTGCGATTCCACCCACCCGGATAGAAGCGTCCAGAGTCTTTCGAATCCTTGGGCGCTCGTCTCGGGCGATTTCACGGACACGTCAAGAACACAAGCGTAAACCGTACGCATTTTTAGGGAACATCCTGAAATTCTGGCTCTTCACCGATTATACATTGTTCCAACAGAAACGTCCTCTATTTTGCTACCCGGAAAGGTATTTTCCAGCAAGAAAGCCCAGGGTTTTCCCTGGGCCTATTCAGGTAATACACTGTGTTGTCCGTCAGCTGGCGATGCGGATGTCCGCCAATTCTTCCTTCACCGGAGCATAATGGCTGGGCTCCATCGAGAAGCTCGCCGTGCCGCTGGTCGCGTTACGGAGATCGTTCGTGTAACCAAACAGGTTCGCCAGCGGAATGTAGGCGTGCAACATGCAGCGGCCCTT
>DASRSQ010000506.1:0-8200 GCA_035656475.1 Gemmataceae bacterium
CCTGAGTCCTTTCCATGTTCACGCCTCGTCCTTCCAAAAATTGGGCTGTTCCCCAACTTCTGAGGAGCGGTACTAAACCGCCGAGCGGACGATAGGGACGCTTGCCATCCGACGCGTCTCGTAGACCATCACGCACGTACACCTGTTGGAAGTCGCTGCTCCCGTCGTCTTCTACAAGATGCGGAAGATTTCCGCGTCGTGCCGGCTGGATTGTTATTGCCAATGACAAAAGCCTGTGCGACAATTCGGGTTGCTCACATAATGAACTTAAATATGTCCGGTTTCCTTTCGGGGTCGACCGTCATGAAGATCTCACGTGGCTGCGTGGTCGTGCTCGGATTACTCGTCGTTGCGCTCGCGTTGTCGACCAATGTGGGGCTCGGGCAGCGCCTGATCCGTCAGCCGGGCTTGCCGGTGCAACCCAATCCCACCCTCAACACGGGGACGGCGGCCCAGAATAGCTCCGTCAAGATCATCGAGGACCCACGTTATCGCCAGGTCATCGAGGTGGGCCGGGACCTCATTCGGGACGAAGTCTGGAGCGAAGCCGTCAAGGTGCTGCAGACCATTCTCGACGAGAAGGAAGACTTCTACGTCCAGGTGCGCGAGCAGGATCCGCTCGATCCCAAGAAGGAAAACGTCCGCTGGAGCAGCGTCAAATTCGAGGCTAACAACCTCATCGGCAGCATGAAGGCGCAAGGGCTGGAGGCGTACGAGCTCGCTCAGGGGGCGAACGCGAAGTCGCTGCTCGATGACGCGAAACGGCTCGGCGACCGCGAAAAGCTCGCGGAAGTCGCCCAGCGCTACTGCCACACCAAAGCGGGCATCGAGGCCAACGAAATCCTGGCAACCCTGTTCCTGGCCCGCGGCCAGGTCTTCACCGCCGCCCTGCGGTTCGAAAAGCTCCTCGAAATGCCGGAGGAGCGGACCAAGGTGAGCGATCTGACGCTCTACAAGGCCGCCCTCGCTTTCCGCCGGGCCGGCGACACCAAGAATTACGAGGACACCTGGGAACGCCTGCAGAAAAGGCTGAACAACGCTCCGCTCAAGGTTGGCACCGAGTTCGTCCCGGTCGCCAGGCTGAAGGCGGTGCTCGAAGAAATCCCGAAGGTCGATCCGGTCAACATCTACGACTGGCCAATGGTGCGTGGCAATAACAAGCACACCGCCCAGGCCGTCGGCAGCCCGCCGCTGATGGACACGAAGATCTGGGAACGCAAGATCATGCTCGACAAGCTGGACGGCTTCCCCGACATCGATCCCGACCAGGCGGCCGAGGCCCGCGTCAACGAGGCAATCAAGCAGGCCAACGACCAGCATCACGCGGTCCTGCCCGGCTTCTTCCCGGTCGTCTCGCAAGGCGTCATGGTGTACCGCAGCCAGCGCGACGTGCGCGCCGTCGCTCTCAAGAACATCAAGATCAAGGATCTCGAGTCCGGCGACACCATCGAAACCCCCGCTGGCCACATCCTCTGGAAGACCATTCCGCTCAAGCGCAGCCTGTCGGTCCTGCTCGAAAAGAACAACACCCGCATCAAGGCGGACCAATGGCTCGACAGCTACAAGATGGTGCCCGGCTTCAACAGCTTCCTCTACGACAATTCGCTGATTGGCACGCTGGCGACCGATCATCGCAACGTCTACGTGATCGACGACCTGGCCGTGCCGCCGCACCCGAACATGTTCGGGCAGTTTGCGTTTAACAATCCGCAGCTGAATCCGGGCGAACTCAAGCCGCTGCTCATGCAGAACGAGCTGGCCGCGTACGACCTGATCACCGGCAAGCTGCGCTGGGACCTGAACCACACCGACGAGATGTTCAAGGACAGCCATTTCCTCAGCATGCCAATCTCGGTGGGAGGCAAGCTCTATGTCCTGAACGAGAAGCTGCTCAACCCGACCGAAAACGTCGGTGGCAACCCGTTCGGCGGCCAGCAATACATGATCGGCGGCGAAGCCGAGCTTCGCCTGATCTGCATCGATCCGACCAAGATGGTCGAGAAGAACAAGCCGGCGATCGTCGGCAAGCCACAGTCGCTCGGGCATGTGCTGCAATTCAACCGCTTCGTGCAGGACATCGGCCGGCGCGTCAACACCGTTCATCTGGCCTACGGCGACGGGACGCTCGTATGCCCGACCAACGCGGGCGAGGTGTTCGGCATCGACCTGATGACGCGCAGCCTGGTCTGGTCGTATCCGTATCGCGAAAGTCCCCATCAGCAGATTCAGTTGCCGAACATCGGCTTCAATCCGAATCCGTTCCCGCAGCCGAACCCGCGGATGACGGGCACGACCACGGTGATCTCGAAATGGAAGTCGGCGCCGCCGGCGATCCAGGATGGGAAGATTGTCTTCACCGCGCCGGACGCCGACTCGGTGCACTGCATCAGCCTGCGCGACGGCAAGCCGATCTGGAAGCGCGGCCAGAACAAGGGTGATCTCTACATGGCCGGCGTCTACGGCGGCCGGGTCGTCATCGTCGGCGAGACGCAAGTCCGCATCCTCGATCTCAAGAACGGCGATCAGCTCAAGACCATTTCGACCGGCGATCTGCCCTCGGGCCAGGGGGTCGCCAGCAAGGGGATCTATTATCTGCCCCTCAAGAAGGGAGAGATTCTCGCGATCGACATCGCCAAGGGGGAAATCAAGGCCCACAACCGCTCCGCGGTCCAGGGAACGACCCCGGGCAACCTCGTCTTCTACGAAGGCATGGTGCTCAGCCAGACCCCGACCGAAGTTGTCGCCTATCCGCAACTGGTCGCCCGCCTCGACATTGCCAAGGCGGAGGCCGCCAAGAACCCCGATAACCTCGCCACGCTGACCGAGTATGGCGATCTGCTCCTCAAGGACGGCCAGGTCCACCTCGCCGTTTCGACGCTGCTCAAGGTGTACGATGCCAAGCCGGCCGACCCGCTTGGCCAGCGCGTGCGTGCCCGGCTGTTCGAAGCCCTCACCGACCTCATGCAAGTCGATTTCCCGAAGGCCAGCAAGGATTATCTCGAAACTTACCGGTCGCTGTGCTCGGTGCCTGGCAACAACGGCGAGGAGCAGCAGCGCCTGGCCAAGTATTTCCGCCTGGTTGGCCAGGGACGCGAAGCCGAGGGGAACCTCGTCGACGCGTTCAAGATGTACAAGGATTTCGGCGGCTTGCCCTTGCACAAGCAGAACGGCGGCATCACGACGCCGGAGGATCCGAACACGAAGATCCCGGTGAACGTCTGGTTGCGTGGCCGAATCTCCGGCATGCTCGCCAAGGCGACGCCGCAACAGAAGGCGCCGCTCGAAGCGACGATCGCCGATGAGTGGAAGATCGTCGATGCAAAGAAGGACCTCGAGGCGATCCGCACCTTTGTCGGCATGTTCGACATCCCGGTCAAGGTCGGCCGCGATGCTCGCATCCGTTTGGCCGAAACGATCATGGAGCGCAGCGACAAGCCGGCGTTCCTCGAAGCCGAGATGAGCCTGTATCAGATCACCAGCAGCGAATATCGCAAGGACCCCGCCACGGGCGGCCGTGCCCTGGCGACGCTGGCGAAGCTGGAAGAAGCCAAGGCGACCAGCGATTCCACCCGCCTGGCCGCAGCGTATTACCGCGACCTGAATCGGGACTTCCCGAAGGACGCGGTGCGCGGCGCCAAGACCGGCGCTGACCTGTTCAGCGAGCTCGCCACCGACAAACGTTTTCTGCCGTACCTTGAAGATCGCTCCAGCCCGTGGGGCCCGGTCAAGATCGCTGCCCGCGAGCTTGGCGCCGGCGCCTTCAACGTTGGCCTGGCCGGCTTCGTCCTCCAGCCGAAGGGGGATGAGACGCCGTTCGCCCGTGAACATCGGCTCATGCTCGATCCGTCTGACACGATCAATCCGCGCGTCCGTCTGCGCAGCCTGGGCAGTGGCGCCGATCGCTGGACCACCAACCTCGGCCAGGTGCCGATGAACCAGCAGCTCTTCTTCCACCTGTATCAGCAGGGGAACGTCAACATGAACATGGGCTACCACCCGAACGCCCATCACCGCTTCTTCCACGTCAAGGGACACCTCATCGTCTGCCAGGTCGGCGTCATGGTCTACTGCCTCGACGGCGACACCGGCAAGGAACTGTGGAAGATGCAGACCGTCGAGAATATCCAGCAGAACGGCCTGGTCCACCTGCAGGAAGTCCGCAACGATTCCGAAGGCAACCCCCAGTTCTGGTACTGGAATCAGCTGACCAACTCGCGTTTCGCCGTCAAGCTGGGGCACATCGGCACCGCACAGGCTTCTTACGTGGCCTTGCTTGGCCACAAGGGGCTGACGGTGGTCGAGCCATTGCGTGGCGGCACCATGTGGTCGAAGCCGGATGTCCCCGTCGGCTCGCACGTTTTTGGCGATGACCAGTATCTGTTCCTCGTCGAGATGAACGACAACGGCAGCTTCGGCGCCGGCCGCACGATCCGCGCGTCCGACGGCGAAGCCCAGATGGTCCCTGATTTCTCCAGCATCTACCAGGCCCGCGTCCGCCTGATGGGACGCAATATCCTCGCCGCCCAGAATTCGCCCAAGGGCTTCACCGTCCGGCTTTACGACATCATTGCCGGCAAGGACCAGTGGTCGAAGGAGTTCCCCACCGGCTCATTCGTCCTGCAGACCGAGGACAACGCCGTCGCGGGCGTGATCGATCCCAAGGGGAACCTGACGGTGATGGACGCCAACACTGGCAAGGAAGTCCTGACGACCAACATCGTCCGCAACCGTGTCACCACGGAAGACCTCAAGGGCCTGCGCAATCCCTTGTTGCTCCACGATAACGAACAATACTACATCGCTCTCAACAAGCCGATCGATCCGGCTCGCGTCGCCCAGGGCGTCCTGCACAACAACTTCAACAACGGCGCCCGCTGCCTGCCCGTCAACGGCTGGTTCCTGTTCGTGCAAAAACACGATGGCTCGCGCAAGGTCGGCCAGCGCGAACTCACCTGGAAAAAAGGCGATGTCTGGCACAGTATTGTGCCGATTCAGAACCAGATGATCGTCATGGAGCAGTTCGATCAGTCGCCGGTGATCCTGTTCACAGCCCGCTACCACGAACTGATGCCCAACGGCGGCAATCGCTGGGTCTCCGTCACCCAGAGCCTGAGCAAGACCAGCGGCCTGCTGGTCTACGATTCCGGCCCCCGCGGCATCAACGGCGTCTCCCCGATGTTCTCGACCGTGCAGATCGACATGAAAGCACGCACGCTGAACCTGATCGGCTTCTCCGGCTCCGTCCAGCACTACGTCGACGACGGCAAGGGACCGCCTCCTGCCCAGGGAGCGGGCATGGCGCCGGGCGGCAACCAACCTGGCACGAATGTTGCGGCCCCCTTCGCGGCGGACCCTGCTGGCGTCCTAGTTCCGATCAACGGCGGTGTGCTGCCTCCCAATGGACGCTTGCCGCTGATTCGACGCCAGCTCCAACCGGTTGCGCCGCCAGTAGTTGTGCCCAAAGTCCAAAAATGAGCGGTGCTGGACCCAGAGATCGGGTTAAAGATTCGATCCACGGGCTGCCCGCACATTGAGCACAGTCGGCCTGTTTTGTGTCATTGGCGCAATTTGTGGCAAGATGGTGTGAGAAAAAAGAGTTTGCTTCGTCTACCAATATGGATCATTTTCACCCTGCCTCCGGAGTTGTTATGAGCCGCCTGAAGCACTGGACGGTGACGCTCGCAGGTCTTGGCATCGCGGCCCTGGTCGCGTCCCACGCTCAGGCCCAGGTTCCCGAGAAATACCACGACAATATCAGCAAGGGCCTGGAATGGCTGAAGAAAACCCAGGCCAAGGACGGACACTGGAGCGCCAACGGCCAGAACCCGGTGGCCATGACATCGCTGGCCGGCCTGGCCATGCTGATGGAAGGCAGCACCGTCACCCAGGGTAAATACCGCGATAATATCCGCCTGGCCGCCGACTGGCTGATGAATCGGACCAATAAGGGAGGCAATCGCAACGGCCTCATCGGCATGCCGGAGAACCCGGGGGAATCGGGCCGTTACATGTACGGCCATGGCTTCGCCATGCTCTTCCTTGCCTCGTGCTACGGCGAGGAGGATGACAAGGACCGCCGCGAGAAGCTCAAAGACATCCTGACCCGTGCCGTCATTTACGCGGGCAACGCCCAGTCGACGCAGGGGGGTTGGTTCTACACCTCGAAGACGGAAGGGCACGATTCGGACGAAGGTTCCGTCACAGTCACGCAGATGCAGGGAATTCGCGCCTGCCGTGACGCTGGCATTCCGGTGCCTGCGGATATTGTCAAGAAGGGTTACGACTACCTCAAGCGCTCGACGACGCCCGACGGCGGCGTGGTCTACAGCCTGGGCCGCGGCGGCATTGGCGCGCCGGCGGGGGGCGGGCGTCCGGCACTCACGGCGGCGGCCATTGCCTGCTTCTTCAGTGCCGGCAAGTACAATGACGAGAACGTCAAGAAGTGGTTCAAGTTCTGCGAACGGCATATCCCGATGGGCGGTCCCGGCGGGGCCCGCTTCGGACATGATGAATACACCCACTTCTACTACGCTCCCTCCCTCTATTTCCTGGGTGAGGAAGGCTATGGCCGGCTGTTTCCCGGCGACAAGGATCGGCCCGCCTTGACATGGAAGAAGTACCGCGAGACGTTCTTCGATGCGGTGTGCCGAACGCAGGCAGCGGATGGCAGCTTTGGAGCAGGCGGCGGCTGGAGCGTTGGACCGGTGTATTCGACCTCCGTGTACTTGGTGATCCTGCAACTGGACAACAACTGTTTGCCCGTGTACCAGAGATGATTCGCCTGCAGCCGTGGAGCGCGAGTGACGCCGCGCTCCGCGGAGCAATCGGGATATTGGCCTTGCGCATGTTAGAGTCCCCATCCCTCTCCATGCATTTCCGCCGTCCCGCCTGTGGTTTGAATTTAGGTATTTTTCTCGTAGGATGACTTGGCCAGCCAGCCATTTCATCCGACGAATTTATGTCTTTGCCGCAATGTGTGGCGAAGCGATTGGCCCTTTTCATCCTCTGAATTCCGAGTGACCATGAGCGACATCAAGACTCCGAACATGGCGATGCACGCCGACACGGGCGAGTTGACCGAGAACGACCTGGCGGCGGCGGACAAGCTGAAAGCCGCCTACAAGAGCCTGTGCCAGCAGCTGAGCCGGGTGATCGTCGGCCAGGAAGACGTGATCGAGGAGCTGTTGATCGCCCTCTTCAGCCGAGGCCATTGCATCCTGGAAGGCGTGCCCGGTCTGGCCAAGACGCTCATGATCGCGACGCTATCGAAGTGCTTGTCGCTCGATTTCAGCCGTATCCAGTTCACGCCCGACTTGATGCCCTCCGACATCACGGGCACGGAAGTGATCGAGGAGAATCGCTCGACGGGCACGCGCGAGTTCAAGTTCATCCCTGGGCCGCTGTTCGCGAACATGATTCTCGCGGACGAAATCAACCGCACCCCGCCCAAGACGCAGGCCGCGCTCCTGGAGGCCATGCAGGAACGGCAAGTGACGGTCGGCCGCATCCGCCACAAGCTGACTGATCCGTTCTTCGTCCTGGCGACGCAGAACCCGATCGAGCAGGAAGGCACGTATCCGCTGCCCGAAGCCCAGCAAGACCGCTTCATGTTCAAGATCTTCGTCAAGTATCCGAACTTCAAGGAAGAGTTCGAGATCGCGCGCCGGACGACGACGCTGCAGCAAGAAGAAATCAAGCCGGTGCTGACCGGCGAGCAGATTCTCGAGTTGCAGAAGCTGGTCCGCCGCGTGCCGGTCACCGATCACGTCTTGCACTACACGCTGGCGCTGGTGCGTCAGACCCGTCTGGGTCAGCCGGGGGCGCCGAAGTTCATCAAGGAATGGCTGTCGTGGGGCGCCGGTCCGCGTGCCTGCCAGAACCTGATCCTCGGGGCCAAGGCGCGGGCGCTGCTCTACGGCCGCACGCATGTGCAGACGGACGACATCCAGGCCCTGGCGTTGCCCGTGCTGCGTCATCGCATCCTGACCAATTTCACCGCCGCCTCCGAAGGCGTGACGACTGACAAGGTCATTGATCGCCTCTTGCGTGACACGCCCAGCAAGGAAGGTGAACTGACGCGCGACGAGCGCTTCAAGAAGATGTTCGCGTCGTGATTTGATGTTTCGTTTAGCCCCGCCTCGCAGAGGCGGGCGGACAGTATCCAACGTCCTCCCGCCTCTTCGAGGCGGGGCTAAACGAT
>DASRSQ010000507.1:0-1503 GCA_035656475.1 Gemmataceae bacterium
ATCTTCGGGCCTGCGGATCCACCAGATCGCAAGCCCGAAACCGTTTCTGTTCCAACAACTCCTTCTCTCTACAGCCCACCGAGTGGTCCGGGAAAGTGGACCACGATTATCGCGTTGGCAAAGGGCAAGCCATTACTGCCGGACGAAGTGAATCTGGAGAAGAACGAACTGGCGACGATCGAACGGGGGCTACCCGAGAACGCTTTCAGGTACGCGAACCCAAAGTCGCCCAAGGGCGCCTTGCTGATCCATTCCACGTATAGTTTGAAGAGAGGCGACTCTCTCAGCCTCGACGGCTGGACGATCTGTCGTCACGATAACGGTTCGCCCAAGCTGGCGGTGCAGTTCGACAACGACAACCGTAAAGGCCCTCTGCGACTTTGGGACGCCGATACCAAGTTGCGGCTCTATGCCAGCTACACAAACGACCGGCTGCACGGCCCTGCTTGCCTTTTTGAAAACGGAAAGCCGAGCATCGTCATGAACTACGTAGGCAATCAGCTCAAGGACAAATACCTCGTCGATTACCAGAGCGGCCGTCCCGTGGCGCGACCGGTCGAAGAATTGCCGCCTGACCTGGCTCAAACGTGGGCCGCCGGGGAGAAGCAGTTCGAGGAGTTGAGCGACGAGATCAAGCAGCAAGAGATAAAGTTCAAAAAAGCGCTCAAAAGTGCTTTCGAAGAATATCAGCGAAACCTGATTACGATGCGCAGCCAAAAGAAGCGTCAGCGCGACAAGATGAATGAGACGAGGAGCAGGGCCGAATGGCAGGCGTCGGCAGCCCGGACCATCGGTGCCATGGCCATCGGCGCCGGAGGCGGCTTCTGACTAAGAGATCGGAGAACCGGCGTTGTCGTGCGGGCATTTCGCCGGCCGCCGGTTATCAGCAAAGGGGCGCCGCAGTACTAAAGGCGACATTTCAAATTAGCGCATACCATTCGGCAAGGCCAAGCTGGCTCGTGACTCTGCTTGTCTGTCTGGAGCTCTGGTTGCCGGCGTCGTCTCAGGCCGCCAGCAAGCAAGAGGTCGACAAGGCGATCGATCGTGGGGTCAAGTTTCTCAAAGAGTCGCAGCAGGTCGATGGGAGTTGGAATTATGCGGCGCCGGGTGCGACCGCTTTGGCCGGGCTCGCCCTGTTGGAAAGCGGTCTTGTAAAACCCGCCGATCCTGTCGTACGCAAGACGGCCGTCTACCTGCGCGCCCACGGCGAGGAAACGGGAACGTATTCCTTGGCTCTGATGATCTTCTTCTTCGACCGTTTGGCCGAGTCCCGGGATAAGTATCTGATCAAGCAGCTCGGCGAGAGGCTCCGCGATGGGCAGTTGGAGGGCGGCGGTTGGACGTATACCTGCACGGCGCGTCCAGAGGGTCGAGGTTCAAGTTCCATCCGGCGCGACCGCTCCCGGCCGGCGTCGGGCAACTTTCAACCGCTGGTGGGTGAGGGTGGAGGAGACAACTCGAATACGCAGTTCGGCTTGATGGGGCTTTGGGTCGCCCGGAGGC
>DASRSQ010000508.1:0-10157 GCA_035656475.1 Gemmataceae bacterium
CATGCAAGCGTCGTTTTGAAATCACCCCAGATGCCTTCGCTGCGTACCAGGTCCCAGCCCATGAATCCGACGAGCGCCGCCGCCAGCGCACCCCACAGGCGAACATCCGACCGCAGCCGGCCGAGGCAGATCAGCGTCAGACTGAGTGCCGCCATTCCGGTCGGCACGATATAGAAGAAGAATCCCATCCCCTTGAGCGATGGATCCAGGAGGAAATAGCACAGAGCGCCGATCGCCACCACGGCCAGCGGACCGAACCAGCGTTCGCGCCCTGTCGCGCGGCTGCCGAACATCCACCACAACAGAATTCCCAAACCGGCGACCAACGGAGTATTCACGGCGAACATAAACAGGCCGAACGACATCTCTTGGGCCAGATAGGGCGAGACTCTCGCCACCACCAGTAATACCAGCAGTAGCACCGCCGGCCATACACGCAGAGGGTTCGGGCGAGCGGCCGGATCAGCAGAAGCGATCGACTGAGTAGTCATAGGTGGAATTACTCCCAAACAAGAGCACGCGGCGATCTCGGAAGGAACTCCGAAATTCGGGCGCGCCGGCCTGGCGGCCACCCCGATGGGCAAATGTCGCAAACCATCGTACGCCGCACCCTGGTTCGCGGGAATAGAGCCGCGCGATTGGCCGATGACTGGATGCCAGCATGCCACCAACGGGGTGGACGGCGAAAGCACGCGGACGAACGAGACCCCCACATCCTCTACCGATCGATCGACAACAACCGGTGCGCACAGGTGACGGCTAAGGAGCCGTCGCCGACGGCGAAGCCGACTCGTTTGACCGAGCCCGAGCGAACATCCCCGGCGGCCAAGATGCCCGGAACCGAGGTCTCCAACGGACAAGGATCCCGATCCGTACGCGGCCATTGGCCCGAGCGAAGGGCGTCGGTACCGGTCAGCAAAAAACCGTTCTCATCGCGGGCGATCTCCTGAGGAAGCCACCCGGTCGACGGTTCGGCGCCGATGAATAAAAAAACGGCCGAGCAGGGAAGCCACGCTTTCGACTGCGTGGCCTTCGTCCTGACCAGGATCTTCTCGATGCGACGATCCCCCTCGATCGCCTCGATCTCGGTGTCCTCGTGAACCACGACGTTCTTCGCCGCCCGAATCCTGTGCGTCAGGTATTCAGACATCGAAGGCCCCAGCTTGCTCCGCACCACATGATGCACCGTGCGATCGGGACAACATTCGGCCAAAAACATCACGGCCTGACCGGCCGAATTGCCGGCGCCCACGACAGCGACGTCGCTTTTGTCGTACAGGTCCGCCTCGACGGTCGTGCAGGCATAATAGATGCCGGCCCCCAGGAAGCGTTTGGCGCCCGATGCTTCCAGTTGTCGCCAGCGCACGCCCAAGGCAAGCAGAACCACGCGGCTTTTGACCTCGGCGCCGCAATCCAGTTGCAGGGTGTGCAGCCCATCGCGCGGCGCCGTCGATAGTTTCTGTACATTCACCGGCGCCACGATACGTGCGCCGAATTTGAGCATCTGCAAGACACCGCGCGTGGCCAGGTCTGCACCGCTCAGCCCCGCGGGAAAGCCGATGAAGTTTTCGATGCGCGAGGAGCCGCCCGCCTGCCCACCCGGCCCGAGCCGATCGAGCATCAAGGTCGACAATCCTTCGGACGAGCCGTAAACGGCCGCCGTGATGCCGGCCGGCCCTGCGCCGACAATCGCCAGGTCGACTTCCTGCGATGGACACGGCTGCCATATTCCCGCGCCGTTTGCCAGCTCGTGCAGCGTTGGATTGACGAGGACATGCCCGCCGCCGCAATCGACGACGGGCATCCTTCCTGGCGAGCCCAACCTCGCCAGCTCGTTTTGTCCGGCAGCGGTCTCGCTATCGAACCAGGTGAACGGAACGAAATTCTTATAGAGAAACTCGCGCACCGTATTCGTGTCACGACAGTACCCCGGCCCGACGACGCGCAATCCAAACGCACTGAGCTGCGACAGCAACTCCCGCCGGCGGGTAAAGGCCACGATCAGCTTCTCGCCCAAACTGGGCACGCGATTCAGCAGGGCGCGTAATTCGCTGTTCGAAATCTTCCAGGCGCGCGTCGCGCCTCGCGCGATGCCGCTGACCATCACGGGGCGGCCGGTCAACAGATCGATATCGCCCGAGAACTGACCGGGGCCGTGCATCGTGACCATGCGATCCTGGTCGGCGGGGTTCTGGATTTCGATCTGGCCGAGCTCCACGACGTACAAATCGATATTGGGCTGGCCGGCCCGAAAGACGGGCTGACCGTCTTGGAAATGACAAGGCTCGCCCAGCGATTGGACGTGGCTGAGCTCCGCCTGGCTGAGCGTTGGGAAAGCAGAGGTGTCCATCGAGAACCATCCACAAGAAGTGCCGTCAAAGCCTGGACCGCGTCGTCCCTGATTATATCGAGTCGAGAGGACGCGCGATCGTCGCGAAGGTCAAGCGCCGATGGAATCGCGTTGGCTAGCGACCCTTGTGCAGCCAAGAGGCCGTCAGCGAGCTCGGGACGGGACCGACTTCCTATTTCGGTTGATGTCGCACAGCATATCGGAATGGATATTCAGGCCGATGTTGGAAATATTGTAGTAGTGCTCGCTGGCCACGAGCCACACGATCTCGCAAATCTGGCGCTCCGAAAAGTGATCGGCCAGCCGGTCGAATGTCCCCGGATCGACGTGCTTGAATCTGGTCAATTCCGTCACGTAGTCTAGCGCCGCCCGTTCGGCTTCCGAGAACAACGGGCTGGTGCGATAGTCTTCCAGGGCGTCGAACTTCGCCTCGTTCATCGACTCCTTGATGACGAACGCTCGACCGATGTCGATGCAGAACAGGCACACGTTCAGCCTGGCGACGCGCTCGCGCACCAACATCACCGTTTCGCGCGGCAGAGAGAGCTTCCTGTCGAGCTTGCTGATCCTGGCCGAAAACAAGCCAAACGCCGTCGGCAGACGTGAAAGTAATACCTTTATCGGCGTCGGAACCTTACCGAATTGCCACCGCATCGCGGTATAGACGAGCTTCTTGATCAAGCCGGCCGGCCGCTCAATCGGCGTCAGAAATGGTTCGTCCTGCGCGTTCGATAATGACGTGGACATGGTCGTTGGCATTGCGGATCGCTCCCTTGCCCACTTTTCAATTCTTTCGCGGTTGCTCGATACGCTCTCATCCTGCTCGGACTGGATTCAGGCCCGATCGATCCCTGACTTCCCAGCCGTTACTTGCGACGGGTGTCAAGCCGGCGGTGCCCACCCGGGCACCAGCAGTAACAAGAGGCGGCAAATTCGGTGCCGCACCCCGTCGAGATTGCGAGGGGCAGCGAATCGCCGCGACGGAAACGACTAAAGAGGACGTGCGCGATGCTGACCCGTGTCAACTGGAAAGCGCGACGTTATGGTAAATGTCCTGCACGTCGTCACAGTCGTTCAGCATCTCGAGAAACTTCTCGAACAGCGGCCGTTCCTCGTCGCTGAGCGTTTTCGTGGTCTGCGGCAGGAAAGTGATTTCCTGGGTTTCCAGCTCGACGTTGGGGAAGGCATTGAGCAGGGCGGTCTTGGCTTTGAAGAACTCGGCCGGCGGCGCGAAGATCGTAATGTAGCCGTCTTTGCTCTCGACCTCGTCGATGGCGACATCCGCGGCGAACATGGCCTCGAGCACCTGGTCTTCGTTATCTCCCTTGAACGACAGAACGGCCAAATGGTCGAACGACATCACCACCGAGCCGTTGGCCGCCAGCTTGGAGCCGGTCTTCGTGAAACAACTCCGTACCTCGGAGATCGTCCGTTGATTGTTGTCGGTCAGACAATCGACGATCACCAGCGCGCCGCCGGGACCAAACCCTTCGTAGCGCGCTGGCGTGAAGTCCTCGCCCCCCGCGCCGGCCGCTTTCTGGATCGCCTTTTCGATCACATGGCTCGGGACCTGCTCGCGCTTGGCCTTTTCCACCATGCTCCGCAGGGCGGGATTCACATCCGGGTTGGGCACGCCGTTCTTGGCCGCCATGTACAGTTGCTTGCCGTACTTGGCGTACAGCTTCGATTTCTGAGCCGCCGTCTTGAAGATCGACTCTTTACGCTTCTCGAAAATTCTTCCCATACGATTTTGTGTCTCTCCGACTCTTGATTTGCTTAGCTGATGGGTCGGCGCTCGCGGACGTGTGCCGTTAGAAGCCCTGCCACTCAACCGCGGCCGTGAAGGCAGGAAACCACATCAAACAGCCAGCTTTTGTATCCGGGAGTTCCGCGCATCGGCAACGTATAAGTGATGCTCGTCGTCGAACGCAAGTCCATGCGGCAATCGAAATTGGCCCGATTCCGACCCTTCGCCACCCACTCGGCACACAAAGCGCCCTTCCGGCGTGAACTGGTGGATGTAGTGATTTGTAGAGCTTACCCAAACCTGGTCCTTGTGGTCGACGGCGACGGCCAATGGCCCCGGCATGTACTTGTGGCCGCCGAAATGGCCAGGCCCCACTTCGTTGTCTCCCCAGGCGAGTAGAAACGTGCCGTCCGCCTTGAATTTTTGCACGCGACCGACCGAAGCCTCGGTCGTATACAGGTCATCCTGACTGTCGAAGGCCAGAAAGTGCGGTCCGCCGCCACGCCCTTTCGGCGATGAGTTGCCGCCAAACTCGCCAGTCGCCACGCCGTACTTGCCCCAGGCGCTGATCGGCTCGCCCTTCGGAGAAACTCGCTGCACGCGCCGGTTTACCTGGTCGGCAATGTACAGCGATCCATCTCGCGCGACGGCGATACCGCCCGGCTGGTCGAACTCTCCGGGGCCTGTTCCTTGCTTGCCGAATTCGCGGACAAGTTTGCCAGCCGGATCGTAGACGGCCACTTTGTGCTTCATCATGTGCGATACATAAAGCAGACCCTCTTCGTCCAGGGCCAGGCCGCCGGGCATGGGATCGGTTTCGAAGGCACCTAAAAATCTCCCTTCACGATCGAAGCGTTGCACGCGCGACCTGGCCTCGGCGTTCGACTGCCGAAAGTCGGTGACCAGGATCTCCTGTTTCTGATTCACGGCGACCGCGATCGGTATGTCAAACTCACCCTCGCCGTGACCATTGGCCCCCCAGGTCAGCACGACCCGGGGAGCAGGTGCAGATTCATCCTGGCCAGGTGCTTGCGCCCCGAGAGGCCGCACCACGAGCGTTGCGACCCCACAGCCGGCCAAGCGCACAAAATCCCGGCGGCGCATCTTCATCGGGCTTCCTCGCTTTTCCATCAATGTACGTCTTTCCTGTACGACGAAGCGGGGGCTTTCTGCAATGCCCTGAACCAACGACAGCGCCAACCATCCTGTAACATAACCGCTTCCGTCACCGCTTTCCTTGGTGGCAGCAGGCAACGTCGCCCCCCCTCCCTCGGGTAGAGGGCCCTCTTGCCAGGGACGGGAAGTGGAAAATCGCGCCTCCTGGCCGCGAACCCGGGGCATTTTGGGGCACTAATTGGCGTAGGTGGCACCGCGCTTTCAGCCCGCTATCATGGACCGACGATGGCCGACGTAACCGAGATTCTTTCCCGGATCGAGCGCGGTGACCCACAAGGGGCGGAAGAACTTTTGCCCCTGGTCTACGCCGAGCTGCGGCGGTTGGCGGCTCACAAGTTGGCGGCCGAAAAGCCCGGCCAGACGCTCGATCCCACGGCGCTTGTCCATGAAGCCTATCTACGGCTCGTTCCCCGCTCCGAAGCCGAGGGGCAGGGGCAGTGGGATGGCCGGGGCCATTTCTATGCCGCCGCGGCGGAAGCTATGCGGCGAATTCTTGTCGAGAGCGCCCGCCGCAAAGGCCGCATTAAGCATGGAGGAGAATTCGCGCGAATCGCTTCCGACGATGTCGAGCCGGCCGTAACAGACCCCGACGACGATGTGTTGGCTGTCCATGAGTCGTTGGAACTGTTGGACCAGGTCGATCATCAGGCAGCCGAGGTTGTAAAACTCCATTTCTTCGCGGCTTTGACGTTGGACGAGGTGGCGACGCTTTTGGGCATCTCCAGCCGGACGGCGTACCGGGATTGGGCTTTCGCCCGCGCCTGGCTTGCCCGCAAGCTCGGCCGGTCCCGGGATTGAACCGTGCGATAAAAAATAATTGCCAAATTCTTGGCAGTCGGTGGTCGTTCTCGTCGCATGACTAGTTATCGGGCCTTTCCGGAGGGGCGCGCGCAATGAAGGCTCATGCTGCCGACGCAAAATCCATTTTCGGCCGGGCGATCGAGATCAGCGCGGCCACCGACCGAGAAGCCTTCCTGAACGAGGCTTGCGGCGATAACGCCGCGCTACGTGCGGAGGTCGAAGGGCTGGTGCGCGCCCTGGAAAACGCCGGCGATTTTCTCAACCACCCCGCCGTCGAGGTTACCGCCGCGGCCGTCGCCCCAGGGTCCGAAGGCCAGCGGACCATCATCGGTCCTTACAAGCTTTTGCAAGAGATCGGCGAAGGGGGCATGGGCGTCGTTTACATGGCGGACCAGCAATTCCCCGTCCGCAGACGCGTCGCCCTGAAGATCGTCAAGCCGGGCATGGATACTCGGCAGGTGATCGCCCGCTTCGAGGCCGAGCGACAGGCCTTGGCCCTTATGGACCATCCGAACATCGCCCGCGTCCTGGATGCCGGAGCGACCGAGGCGGGCCGCCCGTACTTTGTCATGGAACTCGTTCGCGGCGTTCCCATTACCGAGTATTGCAATCAAGCGCAGTTGTCCGTGCCCGATCGGCTCGAGCTGTTCATCAAGGTTTGTAGCGCTGTTCAGCACGCGCACCAAAAGGGGATCATTCATCGTGATCTGAAGCCTTCCAACGTGCTGGTGACCTCGCTTGACGGCCGGCCCGTGCCCAAGGTGATCGATTTTGGCGTCGCCAAGGCGACCAATCAGCAGCTCACCGACAAGACGCTCTTTACGAACTTTGCGCAGATGATCGGGACTCCGCTGTATATGAGCCCCGAACAGGCCGAGTTATCGGCCATCGACGTCGATACGCGCAGCGACATTTATTCCCTGGGCGTGCTGCTGTACGAGCTGCTGACCGGCACGACGCCCTTCAGTCGCGAGCGGATTCGCGAGGCCTCTTACGACGAAGTGCGCCGCATCATTTGCGAAGAGGAAGCCACCAGACCGAGCGCCTTCGTCGACACGCTCGGACAAACCCGCACCATGGTCGCGGCGCAGCGCAAGGTCGAGCCCGGTCGCTTGGCGCAAGTCCTGCGCGGCGATCTCGACTGGATCGTGCTGAAGGCGCTGGAGAAGGACCGCACGAAGCGCTACGAGACCCCCAACAGCCTGGCCCGTGACATCCAGCGCTATCTGCGCGACGAGCCGGTGGATGCTCATTCGCCTTCAACGATCGACCGTTGTCGGAAGTTTGCGCGTCGCAATCGCGTGCCGCTCGTTACAGCGTCGTTCGTCGTCTTGGCACTGATCGGCGGAATCATCGTTAGCACATGGCAAGCGGTCCGCGCGACGCGCGCCGAGCGGCTGGCCGAGGCCGAGCGCAGCGAAGTCGAAAAACAGCGCGCCGTGGCCGAAGCGAATTTCGAGCAAGCTCGTGAAGCGGTAAACGATTACTTCACCTCCGTCAGCGAAAGCAAGTTGCTGAACGTGCCCGGACTGCAACCGCTGCGCAAAGAGCTGCTCGACTCGGCGCTTGCGTACTACAAGCGATTCATCGGCGAGCAGGCAGACGATCCGGCGCTGCAAGGCGAGCTCGCCGCCACGTACATCCGGGTTGGCAATATTACCGACGCGATCGGCGCACCGGGAGAAGCGGTGGCCTCGTTCGACAAGGCCATCGACCTGTACACGCGCCTGGTCGATCGCGAGCCGGCCAATGTCAACTATCAAAGCGGATTAGCGCTGGCTTATCACTGGCGCGGAAGAGTGCTGGCCGGGTCGCCCGATCTGGCCGGCGCCGAGGCCGCGTACCGTCAAGCGCTCTCGATTTACGAACGACTGGCCCGCGAGCAACCCGATGCGACCGAGTACGTGACCAAATCGGCCAACGTCTCGGCCAGCCTTGGGTCATTGCTGTCGTCACTCAATCGGACCACGGAATCCGAGGCCGCGCTGCGCCAGGCACTATCGATCTACGAACCACAGCTGCAAGCGTCGCCGGGCACTGCTCTCTATGAGGCGGGCGTGGCCCGAGTCTATTACTTCCTGGGCGAGCTGCTGCGGCGCGTCGGACGCTTGAAGGAATCCGAAGCGGCCGACCTGCGCAGCGTCGAACTCTATGAAAAACTGGCGCGCGACAACCCGACCATCAATGAGTACCGCGCGCAACTAGCCAACGCTTACAACGCCGTGTATGTCGTGCAAGTCGACCTGGATCGGCTGCCCGACGCCGAGGCCTCCTTCAAGCGGTCGGTGGATATTTACGAGGCGCTGGCACGCGAAAACCCAAGTGTCCCCGACTATCGCGCCGACCTGGGCCACAAGTACTTCAACCTCGCCTATCTGCAACGGCTGAATGGCCAACGCGCCGCGGCCGAAGCCTCCTATCGGCACTCGCTGGAAATCTACGAAGAACTCGATCGCGAGCATCCAGGCGTTGGGCTGTACCTGGTGGGCGTGGGCCGAGCGCACCTGCACCTGGGAAACCTCTTGGACGAAGCCGGCGACAAAGAGGAGGCGACGAGGAACTGGAAACTGGCCAGGGACTATTACGGCGCCGCGATCACGGCCGGATATACGACGGTCGAGGTCTTCTACGGCCTGGGCGATGCGCTGGCTATGCTCGGTCAGTGGCAGGAAGCGGTGAAGCCCTTTGCGCGGGCGCTCGAGGTCAGTGGCCCGACCTGGAAAACGCTTTACCAGCTCGCCATGGTGCAACTGGCTGCCGGCGATACCGTCGGCTACCAGACCACTTGCGCTGACTTCTTGAATCGCTTTGGCACCAGCGACGGCCTGCCCGAACGTGCCGCCATCGCCATGGCTTGCATGGCGGGCGAAAGAGCCTTGCCCGACTTGCAGGGCGCACTGGCCATCGCCCAGGGTCTGGCGGCGTCCGATCAGCGCAATCCGGTGTTCCAAACCCTGTACGGGTCATTGCAATATCGCGCGGGCCAGCCCGCCGAAGCAATCGCGACCTTATCCAAGGCGCTACCGATCCATGGCTTTGCCGAACTCGCCGCGCCGCGCCGGCTCGATCAGATTCGCATTAGCCGACTCACGGCCGAAACGATGCTCACGCTCGCCTACCGCGATGTTGGCGATCGGGATGCGCAAGCCAAACAGCTCGAATCGTTGACCAAGCTCGTGGCAAAGCTCGACACAACGACTCCGCAGCATAGCGAAGGAATCGCCAAGTGGGCCTTGCCCCTGGCCTTGCATCTGGCGCATCGCCAGCTGGCTCAGCTTGAAACGAAAACACAGTGAGTACTACGGACGTCGAGAACCGTACCCCTAAGCAGGGGCGCTCATGACAATGAACTACTGATCCGCTGGTCAAAGATCGATCACTCGATGTTTATGCAACCCGTGCCCTTCTCATATTTTTGCTGGCCGGCGACCGAAGCCGCGATTAGGCTACTGAAGCCTGAGGTTAAGTGGGCTTTGGCACCTGGAGATCGGCACTTGAGATTAACCGTTTTGCGCTGCGCTTGGGGCATGTCGATGGTCCTTGTCTTGGCGAGTTATGCCAAGGCCACGCTGGTCACTTCCGTCGGGACATTCGGTCCCTCGACCACGGTCGTCGACTTCAGTCAATTTTCTTCCCCCTTCTCGTTCGGTCCGGGCCCCGTGCAAGTCGGCGGACTCGTCGGCTTGGACATCCAATGGGCTTCGTCCAATTCCGCGGTGCAAGGGGGCGCCGTGATCGGCAACTCGGTCTACAACATCGTGCCCAACGGCAGTTGGAACACCGGGCGCGTGGGTTACGTCGGGCTCAACGCCCCGAGCGGAACGATGACGCTCACCCTCACTTCGCCCGTCAGCGAAGTCGGCGCGCTTGTGAATTACTCGGCGGGGCTAGGGCCGGACGTCACGATCGCGGCCCTGGCGTTTGATGGCTCGATCCTCGAATCGTACGACCTCAACACGTCGGCACCCATCTCGACTCCCGGAGGAGTCAACGTCGGCGGCTTTCGCGGCATCGAGCGCGGCAGCGCCGATATCTACGGCTTTCAAGTCGCCAATTCGGCGGTCGTTCTTGATGATTTCACGA
>DASRSQ010000509.1:0-1850 GCA_035656475.1 Gemmataceae bacterium
CCCGAAGGTCAGCTTCCAAAAATTCGCGATCCCTCAGCTAAGCCTTGACGGGACACTAGGTAGTTCTGCGTAGGACCGCGCCCAGCCGCATTCTCTCCGCACGATTTCCAGGCGATTTCTGCAAGCACGAATCCTTGCGAGAGGGTGCGGACGGTTGTTGCGTTTCTTTGTGCGTCTTTCGTGCGTCTGATTTGCGGGGCTCGCTCGGAATCCCTCCTCTCGAACGGTCAGATTTTCACTGGCCTACTGCCGATGTGTGCTGCGTTCAGAGCTTTGATCTTGGTGAGGATCATTTCGCCATGTTGGTCGGCAACTTGATGAGGTGCTTCCTGATCAACACGTTTTTCGCTGCTCTCGCCTTTTCGGCACGTTTCAGGTATCGTCAACACGCCGGGTGAAATGGAGGTCGGCTCTGCTGGCGAGCCGTTCTACGCCGCGCCGCGGAGTTCATCTCCGTAGCTCGCTGATCCTGAATCAATGACACCGGCCGTGATAGAGAAAAACCCATCGTGCGGAATCGCTGTGAAGAGGTCAGCGTCTATGGGCTGATGTCCCAAACGCGCGTCGACCCATTTGAGTCACACGGTGATCCCAACGCCGGTGATATGCAAGACCGCCTGGTAGAATTCCTGATCGAGCCTACCGAAGCGACCGACGCGGATGGCATCTTCCTCCTTGTTGCCGTGACCGGTGAATCGATACACGGCGCGGCGCGCTTTGCGGTCTTGAATCGCTGCTGCCAGTGCTGCCAGGAATTCCTGACGCACCGGGGCCGGGGTGCGTTCCTGCCTGCCGATCACCGACAGCATCCGTGCCGCGCCGGCCGCGACGATTGCGCTGTCGTCATCGAGTGCTTGTAACACCGAAGCACGCATTTCCGGACTCAGCGTGAGGCGTTCGGTCGCTTGCAATGCAGTCTCCTGGACATGCATGTCGTCGCGCAGGGCGAACAGGAACGCCTCGACCGTTCGTTTGGTGATCCGGCGCAGGTGGCTCAACAGAGTGATGGCGGCGCGACGGCTGTTGGCGTGCTCGCTGGTGCGGACCACGCGCGTCAGCAGCGGTTCCAAGCGGCCTGGCTCGGCGTGGCGGGCGAATGCCGAGGGCAATAGCCGTAACGCCTTGGCAGTCACCGTCAGCAGCGCTTTGGTTTTCTGGAACCACATTGATTCCGGCCGGCCCTGTTCGAGCGTGACCGTCAAACATTGCAATAGCACCGGAAAAGCCGTCGGGTTGTCGAGGATGACAGCCGCCCCGTAATCGCTTTCCGGCTCCGAACCGTCCAGGCGGCGATAGAACGTGTCGCCGATCCTGTCGAGTTGCTTGAACAGTTCCACCTCATCTTCTGTGGCCAGGACCTGGGCCAGCGTGGTCGCTTTGCCGCGAAGCATTTCGTCCGCCGTCCGCGTCACCTCGCGTGCTTCCGTGAGTCCTTGTTCAGCGATCGCGACCGCAACCATGCCAATCTTGTTTTCGGGCTCCAGCAATACGTTGATGTCGGCGAAAAGATCGGCGGGGAAACTGCGCACGATCTTGGCGATCACCGGGCGGTGCTCGGCAGGCAAGCGGTTACTGAGAGTGGCCAGCCGACACAATGATTCAAGTAGGGCGAGTTGGGCCGGCTTTGACCCGTGCTGTAAGCCGGCCAGGAAGATCGGCCAGGTTCGCGGCGTCAGGTATTGGATCTGCCGCAATATTTCGATAATGTGCTCATTCGCGGCGCTGTTTTGACCCACGCGTTCGATCCACGTCTCCAAGGCAATCGGGTCGTCGTGAATGTAGTCGTTCGACATTTTCAAGAATATGCTTGCCACGCGGATATCAACGCGACGAAATTCGAGAGCGGACTG
>DASRSQ010000510.1:0-1523 GCA_035656475.1 Gemmataceae bacterium
CGATACCGAGGCTAAACCGCCGAGCGGACGATTTTGAGGCTCGTCCGTGCAACACGTCTTGCTCGAAATATCGTTATTGCACACAATCGTGCAATGCAACCGCTCGTCTCGATTGTGACGCCGTCCTTCAACCAGGGACGCTTCCTGCGCCGCACGATTGATAGCGTGCTGAGCCAGGATTACCCGCGCATCGAGTATCTCGTCTGCGACGGGGGCTCGACCGACGAATCCGTCAACATCCTGCAGAACTATGACGAGCGCGTGCGCTGGCACAGCCGGCGCGATGGCGGCCAGAGCGATGCGATCAATCATGGGCTCCGCCAATCACGCGGCGACATCTTGGCGTGGCTCAACTCCGATGACGTGCTCGCGCCCGGCGCCGTTCGTACAGCGGTGTCGCATTTTCAAACGCATCCCGATTGGGACCTCATCTACGGCGCCGCCCAGCACATTGACGAAAACGACGGCGTGATCGAAGACTATCCAACGGCGGACTACGATTTCGGCCAGCTGCTGCAATCGTGCATCATTTGCCAGCCGGCCACGTTTTGGCGCCGTTCGGTGGTCGATCGCGTCGGCCTGCTCGATGAGTCGTTGCATTACGCGATGGACTACGAATACTGGCTGCGCATCGATCGCGCGGGCTGCAAGCTGGTGCATGTTCCCGAATTGCTCGCCTGCTCGCGGCTTTATCCGGAGACCAAGACGCTGTCGGCACGCATGGAAGTGTACCGCGAGATCCTCGCCGTCAGTCGGCGACACGCCGGCGATGCGAGTTTCAGTCAGTACTATGCGTACTGGCACCATCGCTGCCACGAGCGCACCGGCGGTTGGCCGGCCTGGTTGCGGGCACTGCCCCATTGTCACTGGTGGCTCGCGAACCTACATCGGCGGCTCTATCGATTGGCGAGCGCATAGGATGCGTAAAGCGTGAAACAACCATTTCGCGGGGACCGAACAACTGACCCCGGCATCACGCAACCGTTGACGGCTCGCTGCCGACTTTCAGGTCGGGCTGCCATTGAGAGACGTCACGTCGGCCGGGGACGGCGCGGAAGGCGGAGACGATGGCGAACGTGGCGGCCTGCGTGAAGCGGTGTCGCCATGTCCACGCTGCCGGCTTCGCCGTCCGGATCGCATCGGCGTAGACCTCGCGAACCTTCTTGACGGCGTGATCCCAGTTGCGCTCCTCGATTGACTGGCGAGCGGCGGCGCTGACGCTGGCCCGCAACGTGTCGTCGGTCAGCAAGGCCTGCGTCAGCCGAACGGCTTCGCTCAAGTCGCGCGGCGGATACAGAAAACCGCTGACCTTGTCGGTGAACAGGCTCGGAATGCCCAGGGCGTTCGGCGCAACGACGGGGAGCCCGCACGCCATGGCTTCGAGAACGACATTCCCCATCGTCTCGGTTTCGGAGGCGTACACGAAGGCATCGGCTGACGCGTAAGCCGCCGCCAGGTCTTCACCCTTGAGATAGCCGATGAAGCAGGCGTCCAGGCCGGCGAATTCCTGTTCGAGGCTGGCA
>DASRSQ010000511.1:0-9951 GCA_035656475.1 Gemmataceae bacterium
ATGAAAAGAAGACGCGCGTTTGATCGGCTTGACGGTATAGCCGATGTGCATCAGTTCTCGGAGGAGGGAAGCACATTCGTCAGAAGTGGCGGAGATGGTCTGAGCAATGACGGCGTGATAATCGGCCCCGCCATGTTGTCCTACATGCTCGTACGCTTCGCAGAAGTGGCCGTGAACGTCGGATGGAGTGGCGGGGAAGAGGGCGATCACGCTACCGGTATCTTTCCACCTGCGGAAAACAACGACATTGACGTTCATGGTTCAATCCTCCACGTGTTGCGGGAAATAGGCTTCAAGGGTGGCCTGTTCGTCCTCGTTGAGCGCAGATTCCCACGCATCAACGAAGGCCGACGTGCCCGGCACGAGGGCCTTGCCTTCCTCATCGAACAAGGTGTCAACGCCGTCGCCCATCGGGTGCTCGTCACCAGAAGGGTTGTGGCGAACGGCAAAGAAACTCGAAAACTCGATTACGGCGAATGTCTTGGACATGTGATGTCCTCCTTTCACCTCGCCTAGCAGGTGTGCGTCAAAGTGAAGGTCCGCCTCGAATGCTTGAGGCGGACCTATGAGTGAGGGATCAGCCATACACGGCGACAACCGCGCCGCGAAGTCGTTCCCAGTCGCGATCATCGAAGTTTTCCTTTTCGATCTCGGGCAGCGGCGTCACGTAGGCGGTCTGGATGGCGTCGGGATCGCTAGAGGTGAATGAGATGGCAGGAGCCCAGCCGAAACCGCAGCCCGGCGCGCCGAGCGAGCCCATCGTCTGCACATCCTCGGCGGCAAGACCGCAGCGGTCGATGAACTTGTCGAATTGTTCGCGGGTCAGAATGGCGCACCATTTTCGGTGATGCCCGCCCTCCCAGCGGCCTTCAAGGTAGGCGTATTCGAACTGCTCATCGTCTTCGGTCTGATCCCAGATGTCTTCGACCTGCGGTGGGGCGTAGGTGAGAACATCGTCGTCGGCGCAAACATCGACAGAGTAGATCACGGAAAACAGCATGGCAGTGACTCCTTGCTAGAAGGGTTGCCGCTCCCACAACTGAAGCAGCCTCACCGCCTTACTGGGTGTTCGTCAATCATCTCTATCCCGCCGCCAGAAGTCGGTCGGCTTCATGCCTTCGGGCGGCAGGCCGTCCCCATGATATGTGCATGGGAAGGGGCATTCGGCTCCTTCCTGACCGTGAATCATCAAGTGGTCAAGATCCAGAACCTTGCCTTGCGACGAGTAGTGGCGCTGGGCTTCGGGATAGTCGCCGAGATCTTCGTCGGGAACGACGATGTGATGGCCGTATTTTTCGTTCTCGGCGAGTTCGTCGATGGCATCGCACGCTGAATCCGCTTCGACGATCAGAAACAGCGGCCAATAGCTGCCACCGATTTCGAGCAGCCAGCACTTGCCGAACCATCCAGCCGGGTTGAGCACCGGGATGTTGTTGATCGGTTGGCCATTGAACATGGCCTTGGCGGTGATCGTGTTCATGACGTGCGCTCCAAGAAAGTTGCATTTTTTTCTCCTGTCGCATAGCGGGTGCTCGTCAGCCGGGATCTTGGCAGTCGAATTCGTGTTCGGCGAAAGCGGTAAGCGATTATTGGTGCTCGTCACACGGCGCTGCTTGACGATTTGAGGATCGGTATTTCGGACCTTCTTCGTTGTCAGGAGCACCCGGCCGGTGTAAGAATGGTGCCGGTGCGACAATGGCCGTTGCCGTTACGAGGATTAGTCGTGTCCAAAAGAAAACGTCGTAATCAAGGAGCCACGACAATGAGCGATGCGCAGAAACATGAGCAAGCAAAGCAAGCTGACAAACAGCCAGCCACGCCTGAAATGCAAGGATCGTTAAATGAACCCGAACAGATGAGCGAGTTTGAGAAGAAGGAATATGAGAAGCTTCGCGACGAGATCAAGTATCGCGTTGAGGAGACGTTCAAGGTCGAGACTGGTGCGCTTGCAGCGGTCTTGGGAGTAGGAGGATGGTTACTTCAATATCATCCATCCACAAACTGGCTCTACTTCCTTCCGCTTGTACTCTGGATTGTGGGCGGATTGGCGATTTGGTCAAAGGGTCGCCATCTGAATCGAATGGCAGCTTACATCAGCCTTCACTATGAAGGACGTTTTGGGCACACGTTGTTAGGAAAATCAGACTCTCCGCTTACGTCAGCAAGTGCGTCTGGCTCAGACAGACTAATTAACAAAGGCGCGGAGTTCACGCCAGCGGATGTCCTCCGCGCGGCGAACGGCACGAACGCACCAATCATAGGAGGATGGGAAACGTGGCTGTTTGCACACTCATACAATTACACCATCTTTCAGATAGCTGCGTGGGTAATTGTATGTTGCTTTGCCATACTGGTGCCATTTGTCGGTTTCGGTCTCTCGGCTGAAGAAAAAGCGAAAGCCAATCCTGTCATCGACGTGCGCCTGCTGCAGGACCAACCTGCATTGCAAAAGAAGTAGCCTTCCTTGTGGAACCGTATTCGCGTTGGCTCAAACCGAGACAAGAGACGCCGGAGCGAAAGCTCCAGCGCCGCTTATTGGGTGGTCGTCACTCGCTTTGCTCCTCGCGGTGGCGAGCCAACGTGCGATAAAACGATGCGCGACTTTTACCGGTCGCCTTACAGAAATGGTCCTGCTGGTCAGTGACCGATTCGGGAAACCGCTCCAACGCTTCCTTCAGCACTCGCAAGTCCTTGACACGGTTGTCGAGCCGCTTTGTCGCGTCGATCTTGCGACCGAGCGTCTGTAGTTGGCTCCTGACCAGCGGTCGCCAATCGAGCCCCTCGGTGCGAGCGTACTTCAGCTTTCTCATCGACGTTCCAAGCAATCGCAACGACAATTGCCGGTCATCTACGTGCTCGGCGATGTAGTCAATGACCGTCGCACAGTCGTCGGGAGAAAGCCCGTCAAAGCCTCTTGCCGAAACCGAGCGCATGAGATCGATTACTTCTTCGTTCGTCGCGCTCAGTTCGTAGATGTCACAGCGGGACAATACAGCCTTGAACGCATCATTCTTTTTCGGAATGACATTCGCGGCGAAGATGCATCGCGACGTAAACTCGAAACGCGGTGGCAAATCACCCGGAAGCTGAGAAGAGCCATAGGTGACGATGCGCGGAAATCCCCACAACGCACTTCGCAGAAGACCGAGATGTGCCATGCTCGAATACATGGAGTCCACGTCATCAAAGAAAATCACGGCCTCTTCACGATTTTGGAACAGCGTTCCGTAAAGCGAAAGTGGGGTAACGTGGCTGTTGATCAGGACCGGCTGCACGCCCTCGGCGTCAAGCGTGCCAAGGATGGTCCGCGATTTTCCCAACCCGCCCTGCGAACCGAAGACGAAAAGGGCATGGCTCATTTTTCGGGCCACAAGCTTGACGTGATGGGCGAGCAATTCTTGCCGCTCTTCAAGGGCCGTGAGCGGTCGTTCGTCGGTGGTGTGACCATCGACGCTGTGGTCGTTGCTGCCGTGATCGTTCAGTGGGTTGTCCATTTGTATTGCTCCTATCGTTGAATGGCTTTGTTGTCACAGTCGTATAGCGGGTGTGCGTCGGGCCGAGGTAGAGCCATCGCCCCCGCCTCGGTCCGACGCTTTCGGTGGTCTACTCGATCTTGGTGAAATCAAGAGCAACGAACGCTGCTTCGAGTTCGTACTCGGAAGGGTAACCGCCTTGATCGTCTCTGTTTTCCACGGCACGCTGATTGTTCTCCCAGAGCCAACGGAACACAATCGACTCCCAGTCCTCGGGAAGATCGAATGCGCGTTTCAATCGCCATGCAGCTTCAGCGATGTTGTCAAGCGTGTTCCCGTATTCGCGGCGAGAGTAGTCCTCTTCGTCGAGAATCGGATAGTCAGCAAGGCGCTTGCTCAATCCGTGATAGGCGCGGAAGGCGTCGGTGATTTCGCCGCTGCGAAAAACCCGAATGGCGAAACCGTCGATCCAACCGACCGCCCAGTGATCGTGATGTTCAGCGATGACATCGGGGTCATCGCCGTCCATGAAGGGCTCAAGAGCCTTACCGATGGCGTCCGCGTTGCTCTGGTCAAGTAACCCGCTGTCGCGATGATGCGAGCAAACGATGGCCCACTCGTCGGCGTCATCGAGTTCGCTGGCGCGATGCCAACAGAAAGATTCGAAGTGTCGCCAGTTGCCTGCAGCGTCGTTCGCGGCGTCTTCGAGTTCCATTTCGCCCAAAGCCGTTGTCATGGTCTTGCTCCTGTCTTGTGGCTTGAAAAAGACCGAGCAAGGCCATCGTCGATGATCGTCAGGACTTCGCGCCTTCGCAGTTGCAGCCAGTATCGCTCGATTGCTGCGCAGTCCAATAGAGCGCTCTGTCGCTGCATGAAAAAGTCGTCGAAGCCGAAGTGCCATGCGATCATCTTCGATGGCCCGCTCGGGTGTCCCGATCAGGACAGGTGCTTAGCGGGTGTGCGTCGGAATGGAGAACGCGCAGCGGCGCTACAGTCGCTCCTTTGCGATCAAGCAAGAGCAGGTTCTTGCTCGGGCTCGTGCTTGCGACTGAACGCCAAGATGAAATCCACGGCTCGATTCGCTTGCGCCGACGCCTTGAAAATGAAGGAGGGATCTTCCATGCCCTTCAGCCAAGTTTTGAGGTAGCTACAATGCTGAGTCAGGTCATCTGAGGTTGGAAGACCGAACTCGGTGGTCAGGTAACATCCGCCGATCTCGGCGATTAACTCGCCCATCGCGTATCCCTCGTTGGCGCGATCCCAATTGAGGCGGCACGGTGGTTCAGTCCAATGGACCAGTTCATGTGCGAGAGTCTCGTAATAGAATTCGGGCTTGTCGAACAAATGGCGATGAGGCATCTGGATGAAGTTGTCTTCGAGGGCGCAGAAGGCGCGGCTTCCGCCATGGCGGATGTCGGCCCCTGTGGCGGCAACGATCTTCTCGGCATGCAGAAAGCGTTCCTCGATCTGGTGGTCATTGAGAGGGGCGTTGCCGAACCGGAGATGATCCAGACACTTCCCCTCGACTTGATCGACGTTGAAGACCGTGTACCACTTAAGCATAAAGAAGGTACTCTCACTTTCGTCACCGTCCTCGTCGGCTTCCTTCTTGGTGACTGGTGCGCAGTAGACGATCGACGTGCCCCATTGCCCCTCGGGAACATTCGCTGGCCGCTTCATGACGCTGCCGCCCAGTTCCTTCCACTGCCGGAACGTAGCCCACCATTTCGATGAGAAGTTGTGGCGAGCAGCAGCGATTTGCAAGAGTAGCGGGTTAACGCCCGTGTACCTTTTTTGGCTCACGGCATTGGTATGGGCTCCGCAGTTGTTGTCCATCTGCCACGGCCTTCTCCATGGTGGCAGCTTGCCGTTGCTCAGGGCCTCGATAATACGGGCCGTGATTTCTTGCCGGATTTCGATTTGGGTGCGCATTTGCGTGTCTCCTGATTGAGTTGATGGATCACGCTCCCTTAGCGGGTGTGCGTCAGAATTGGCGGCTTCGGTTGAGTTCTCACGAGATTTGAGACATGGCGGAATTCGCAATGATAAAGTGAGACGAACCCGCAAGGTGAAACAGTGGCAAGGCGTTTGTGAAGTCCATCTGGAATAGATGGAAGTTCCAAGTTCACACTCGCTTATGTCGCAATGCGGCTGTTCGTCCTACAAAAAGTCTCATGTTTCACGAGATTTGGGAGAACCTATCCCACAAGGTGGGTGTCGTGAATTGAACCGGAAGGTGCAGGACAGGGTTACTTCAACTGGACTCGAAGGCCGTGGGTTCGATTCCCACCTGTGCAAGCAGTAGCTCAGTTGGATAGAGCGTCGAGAATGAATCCCTATTCGCTGATTTCTCCGGTCTTTCGCCTTGGCGCACAATCGGATGGTGCAGATGACGGTTACTTCAATCCTGTCACGACTGAAAGCCCGTTGTCGTTGATTTCTCCGACTTTTCTCAAGGAATCCCGTACACCCGGAAGGTGCAGGTAAGAGATACTTCTGGTAACGCGAAAGCGCTGGGTTCGAATCCCAACAAGCTCTTATCGCTGATTTCTCCGGTTTTCTCTCCGTGAGCCGAGGAGGTTGCCCATGAAATTTGGAATGTCCAAGCCCACGGTTCACGACCACACCGACGCGGAGCAGGTCGCGCACAAGCACGTGCCGGGCCGCGCCTATGAGGTGAAGGATCCTGTCACAAAACTGATCCACACAATCGGTGGTGGTTTCTTCAATGAGCCGAAGTATTACGACAGCAGCCGCTCGTTTGCCGAGTTCTACATTGAGCTTCTCACCACGGGTCGGATATCGTCGAAGATCGTTGACGAGAAGGGACTGACGGAACAGGCCCGTGAAGTCCTCGAAACGGCCACGGCGGCCGCCAACGGCGATTCCCCGGAGGACTTGCTGGTGATCGCCGCATGGGCGCGCGACACCCAGAACGGCCTCAAGCTCCGCAGCACGCCGCAGATCATGCTGGCGCTGGCGGCGGCGCATCCCAAGACGAAGCCGTTCGTTCCGAAGTATGCAACGGCGATCATGCGCCGGGCCGACGAGATTCGTCAGGTGTTCGGCGTTTTCCGTGACCTTTTCATGACCGGAAAGGCAGGCGAGCATCCTCGCCGACATCACGGTTCCTTGCCGCACGCACTGCGGAAGGCGCTAGCTCACGCGCTGGCAAAGCAGAGCGAGTTCTCGCTTCTGAAATACAACGGCAGCGACCGCCCGACCTTTGCCGACGTGCTCAAGATGGTCGGCGGCTCGAAGGAGATCGGCAAGTATTTGCAGAAGGTCACGGGGGAAACCCGCCAGAACTGGCCGGTGAGCAAGGCGATGTTTGAGTACCTCGTCAATGACAAGTATGTCGAACCATTGCCGAACATCCTCATTGCGCGGCAGCAGTTCTTCACGAACAAGGATGTCGCAGCGGTCACGCTCGATCTGATCAAGGAAGCGGGTCTGACGTGGGAAAACGTCGTTTCGCACCTTGGGAGCACCAAGGAGGTCTGGGAGTTGTGCATCCCGATCATGGGAGAAATGGCGCTCACGCGCAATCTCCGCAACTTCGAGCAGGCGGCGATTTCGGCCTCGGCGTGGGACCGGATCTACGACAAGATGATGTCCATCGAGGACACCGTGCAGTTGCCGATCCGCTTTTTCGCGGCAGAACGGGAGGTCTCGTCCACCGAGGCAAAGACCTTGCTGGCGAAGCTTCTGGATCGCGCCGTCGAGAAGGTCGCGGACCTGCCCGGTGTGACCATGGTGCTGGCCGACAACAGCGGCAGCGCGGTCGGCTGCGCCATCAGCGGCAAGTCGAAGCTACGTGTCTCCGATTGCGGCAACATGCTGGAAGCCATCCTCGCCAAGAAGCTCGGTCGCCGGGCCATCATCGGCGTGTTCGGCGACAGCATGATCTGGGTTCCGTTTTTGCAGGCCGATAGCTGCTTGTCGATCAAGAACAAGATCGACTCCATCGCTCAGAAGGAGGAGCGAAGCAACTATGCGGCGCTGGCAATTCCCCAGTTCAAGTCGGGTCACGGCGTCGGCGGCGGCACCGAGACCGGCCTCTGGTTCGGCCTCGACGACTTGACCAAGCGGAAGATCCACGTAGATCGCATGATCTTCCTCTCGGACCTTTGCTGCTACACGCAGGGCGATGACGGCACCGCCAAGAACTGCGGCGTCAGCATGGAGGAATACTTCGGCAAGAAGGCGACAATGCAGTCGATGGTGGCCCGCTATCGTCATGCCGTCAACAAAGATTGCTTCGTGTATTCGGTCAACCTGAACGGCCACGGCCAGAGCCAGTTGCGACCGAGTGGCGACCGCACGTACCTGTTGTCGGGCTGGTCGGAAAAGCTGGTTGACATGATCCGCGATCTCGAAGGCGGCAAGTCGGAGGATGCGAGCCAGCCGAAGGTCGAAGTTCCGACTATCGAGATTTTGCGGGCCCGCTATCAGCGTCAGTGAACGACTCCAAGCCAGATGGACAGGTCATTTGGCTCGCCGTAATTTGAGATTGCCGGGATGGTGCAGACTCGGGTTACTTCACTCGTAATGAAAGCCCCGAGCCGACAATTTCTCCCGGCTTTTTACTTGCGAGTCCCTCTCGTTTCGCTCGATAAGTTGGCGAATCTCGTTTTGGCTGGACATGTAATGCCTTCATGGTTGCACGGCTGGGCGAGGACGACCGCTTCTCGGAACCGAGAGGGACTAGATCCGCAACGTCCTTGGGATCGCGGAGAGAGTTGGGCTGAACACGATGGATCGGTTCGTCGAGCGTCAGTCGTTCAGCACGCTTAGAATCGCGGGATGCAGCTTCGAAGGCGAAACATGCTCCTTGACCCAGTCCCTAATAGAGGAGGACGCCTCCTTGAGCCTTTCCGCGATGGCGAGGTTTTCCCCTACCTCGCGTTTCGTTTCCAAGAGCGACTCGGCAATGTCCATCACGAAGAAGCGGTTATGTCCAATCCCAAGATCGAGCACGCAGAAGACCAGATCCGCCCGGATTTGGTAATCAGCCAGCGCCTCGTAGAGTGCCCGACATTGGGCAGCGATTTTGTCCGTGTAAGAGAAGCCCCACCCCTGCGAGGTCACGTGCGTGACAAAGCAGCCTATCAAATCACGAGTGTGGTTCTTGTTGGCTGCGAGCATCAACTGTGCCGCCAGCGGCGGCAACTGCATGATTGCTTCGTGGACCAAATCGGTGTCCGTCCGAAATTGAGTGAGGATATCAAGGACGCGCTCCGCCTGCTCGGGCGACACACTCGCCTGAGCTGAGAATTGGGCTATCAGCTTGGTTAGCTCCTCATGGGGCGAGGTCGCCGCCACCGTACCCGAGACGTAGTGCCACGCCTGCTTCAAATCGGCGACGGATTGATAACGCTTATCGGGATTCGTTCGGGTGCATTTTTCGATCACCATCGCAACGCCCGGAGCGAGTGATGAGGTGTCGGTGGCCGTGGAGGCAAGCTCGCCTACGTGCAATTCGAGCAACAAGCGGCCCAAGCTGTAGATGTCCGACCGCTCGTCGGCATTTTTGGCGTTAGCCATCTGCTCTGGAGCCATGTACAGGGGCGTCCCCATCGGGTATCCGGTAATCGTGTGCCGGGTACTTGCTGAGTCCAGTATGCGCCCGAGACCGAAGTCAGTGACCGCGAGGTCGTCGTCACCGTTCATGAGCACGTTCTCCGGCTTGAGATCCCTGTGGATCACGCCTTCGCCGTGCGTGTATTCGATTGCATCCAGAATGGAGCCGAAAACTCTTGCGATTCGGTCTTCGTCGCCTTGGATCGCGTGGAGCACATCTTTCAAAGTGTGCCGATACTTCGGCATGACGTACCAGTAGGGTGCTTGCTGCAAGTGGAGACCGATGACCTTTATCACATTGGGGTGGTCTAGTCGGTGGAGGAGGCGAACCTCTTCGCGGAACCTGCGAATGCTATCCTCGCCCACGCTGGGTAGAAGCTTCTTCTTGGCGAAAACCTTACCGTCCTCTTTTCGCTTGCACACCCAGACTTCACCGAACCCACCGGAACCGAGCTTCCGAAAATCAGTGTAGATAGGCATGATCGTTTCACTCTGATAGCCTTGACGGGGCTTCGAACAGTCTTACTGCGTAATTCGTAGTTTATTCCCGGCTTGCCTTGGTCTAATCCGGCAGCAGGGAAATGCTGAAAACGCTTACCACCCAGAAGGCGAGGCCGACAAGGGTATATTGGGCGGCGTTTCTTACCGTCTTATGTTTGGTCAAGGCAATGTGCGAGGTCTCAACGATCTGCGTGCCAACCTCCTTCAGCCAGTCGTCTTCGGACATGCCTTTTAGTTCCGTGACATATTTCTCGAAGTCGTGACCGTACTGCGTGGCGATGTGGCCGAAGAAGATGCGGCACTTCGGGGCCTTCTCGCCAAACCGAGACATGACGGTGTAGATCAGCATCCCCACCGCACCGACTGAGCAGACGGCGAACAGGATCAACGTCAA
>DASRSQ010000512.1:0-7910 GCA_035656475.1 Gemmataceae bacterium
CGATTTCGCGCGGGCGAGGCCAGCGTCTTCGTGAGCCTTGGGCCGAGTATTCTTGCCGTCCGGATAGAAGCCGCCCTTGAAGCCGGCCTGATATTCCTTGTTGCCCAACTCATCGAGCGGAACCAGCTTGGAAGAATCGAACTTGGCAGGGGGCGGGGTCTTCGCATCCTGGAATAAGCGCATGCCGACAAGGAGGTTCATGCCGTCGCGCATCATGATGAGGAATTGAACGTCGGCGCCGGCCTTGAAGGAAGCGAGCCGGGCCTTGAGGGTGTCTCCCGATGCCTCGAAGAGACGCGTATCGTCGGTGGCCTGGGCGACGATTTCCTTGCCCTCGGTCTTGATCGTGACCTGGAGCCCCTCGAGATCGATCTTGACCAGCTTACCGCGCTGCGGCCCCTTGCCGGTATTAGCAGGTTGCAGCCGAATGCCGAGCAGGGTCGCGCCGTCGGCGAGAAATAGCACGTTGGCGCCAGCCGCGAACGACTTTTCCTTGAAGAAGTCGTCGACCTTTTCTCCGTTCGCCCGGACAACACGTGTCTGGTCGTTCACCTCCAGCGTGATGTCCTTGCCGTCGCTGGTGATGACAACGGTCCGTTTGGCAGCATCCATCTTTTTGATCTGACCTCGCCGCGGTCCCTCCTGGGCCGACAGAACGCCGACGAGAGCGACGACACAAAAGAACGCGCTGAAACGAATGGACTTCATGGCGGGGCCTCGCATTTTGTCATGAAATTACCACCCGCATCATAACCAGCAAGGAAGGGGGATTGCCAAGAAAATGTTGGCAGACGGCCGCGCTCGAAAATCGGATTTGACCTCTCATTTCCGTCTTGTAATTCTTTCCGACCTATCGTATCTGGGAGACACACACCACGCTCGGCACATCGACGGTACGGAACAGATGCGGAGTCAAGGATGGACTCCGGCAAGGCAGGCAAAGGAGGCGGGATTTGGCGGCGCACCGACCACTACGCATTCTCTTCGCAGACGACGAACGCTCGCTGCAGGAGGTCATGCGAACCGAGATGCCTCGCCTGGGCCACGAAATCGTCGTCTGCCCCGACGGCAAACAGGCGATCAAGGCGCTCGAAACCGCTGTCTTCGATGCCGCCATCCTCGATCTGCGCATGCCGGGGCTCACCGGCATCGAAGTTCTCGAACAGATCAAGCAGGTTTCTCCCGACACCGAAGTCATCATCATGACCGGCCACGCCAGCATCGAAACCGCCATGGACGCGGTTCGGCTCGGCGCGTTCGACTACATCACCAAGCCTTGCAAGATGGCACAGATCGAGACCATCCTGCGCAAGGCCATCGAAAAACGCGAGCTCAAGCACAAGAACATCGCCCTGCAGACGCGCGTCCAGGCCGCCGAAGGCCCGTCGATCATGGTCGGCAAGTCGACGCCGATGACCAGCGTCCAGCGCCTCATCAGCACCATCGCGCCGACCGACTCCACGGTCATGATTCTCGGCGAGACCGGCACCGGCAAGGAACTCGCCGCTCGCACCATCTTCCAGCAGAGCAAGCGCGCCGACCAGGTCTTCGTCCCCGTCAACTGTGGCGCCCTCGCGGAGAACCTCGTCGAAAGCGAATTGTTCGGCCATCGCAAGGGCGCGTTCACCGGCGCCGACCGCGATCACAAGGGGCTCTTCGAAGTCGCCAACGGCGGCACGCTCTTCCTCGACGAAGTCGGCGAACTCAACAAGAACATCCAGGTCAAGCTGCTCCGCTTCCTCGAGTCCGGCGAAATCCGCCGACTCGGCGACACCGAGCCCTTCCGCGTCGACGTGCGCGTCATCTGCGCCACCAACCGCGACCTGCGCGAAATGATCAAGGAAGACGAGTTCCGCGAGGATCTCTATTTCCGCATCAACACATTCGAGATCCGCCTGCCCCCGCTGCGCGAACGCCGCCAGGATCTGCCCGAACTGGCGCGTCATCTGCTCGCGCGATCCGCGAAGCGGCCGATCGAGGCTGTCGCGGGGCTATTGACGCCCGAGGCGCTCGACGCCTTGCTCGAGTACAACTGGCCTGGCAACGTCCGTGAGCTCGCCAACGTCATGGAGCGCGCCTACATTCTCGCCGGCGGCGGTCCGATCACGCCGGAGCACTTGCCGTATCACATGCTGCAGAGTGAGCCCGTGACGATCAGCTTCCCGACCGCGGCCGCGACGCCGACGATCGCACCGCTGCAGCCGAAGACGCTGAAGGAAGTCGAAAAGGAGCACATCCTGCGCGTGCTGGAGAAGCATCAGGGAAACAAGGTGAGCGCAGCCGCGGAATTGGGGATCGTGCTGAAGACGCTGTACAACAAGCTGAATCAGTGGCAGGAAGAAGACCAACAGCAGCGTCACGCTGGTTGATAGGTGATTCTGCGTACCCCGGCCGCTCACGCGGCACGGCTCGCCAAATCGCAAGCCGTGCTCCGTTAACGTTTATCGTGTCACTTCCATGACAATTTGTCGGGCGATCTTGTACGCGATGCGAATTGTGGTCGCACGCGCTTCGAGCTGCGATTCCGTGTAGTGCTTGCCCGGCTCGGCATCGGGTAGACCGGCCACCGCCAGGGTCAATGGCAACAAGCTCATGAACTCCTTCGCCTTCTGTTGCTGACGTTCTGCTTCGGGGGTCATGGCTCCTCCTCAAATAGGATGGCGGTCAGTCCACCAGTGGCCCGCCCGGGTTTCCGGTAAACTTCTCCAGCCGTTCGACAAACTGTTTGTGCACCTGCGGATCATTGCGACATGCGAGCACCAAGGCGTGCCGACCTCACCATAGCAGAACCTTCTTTTCCTTCGGCATGAACTTCTCCAGCCGTTGCATGAATAGCTTCTGCAGCGCCGGATAGTCGCTCTTGACCCCTTTCAGCTGCGGGTAGGTCGACACGAGCTGGAGGATTGCCGGCTTTGTCAGTTGATCCTGGATCGGCTTGAGCTTGTCCTGGCTCAACATTTCGTGCAACTTGGGACAGGCCTTCTGCGGATCGGGAATGGGCTCGATTTCGCCCGCGTCGCGCATCTTTTGCGCCTCCTGGTCCATGTATTGCTTGTAGAGATTGCGCAGCCGCATGCGTTCCAGACTGTATCGTTGCCTGTTTACATCGAGCTCGGCAAGATACATATAGAAGCCATCCGCCTTGAAGGTTTGCTCGACGAGCTCCTTGTCGGTAGCGCGGTTGTTCTTCCAGATGTCCATGCGGCGTTCAATGTCCTTGTAGCGATCGGTGACCGGCTTGATCACGCGCACATTCATTTTTTGGCAGGACTCCTCGTCGACCATCATGCTAATGGCGTCCAGCGCCTCATTGTTGGCGTTGCGGAACTCGCGACAGAGCGAATCCATGTTGTCGGTGCAACCCGCCAGGAAAAGGACCAGGAACGGAACGAGGCCGAGCTTGTGCTTCATGGTTGCACCGCAGACAAGAGACCTGGATGTTGCGACTGAAACTGCCGGCAAAACGCCTCGCCCCCGGGCAACTGCCGAATACGCCGCACCTCCGCGGACGCCCGCTCCATGGCCGACTTCAAGAAGTACACCTTCTGGTCATGCTTCTTGAGGAATTCCGGCGAGGGCTGAGGCAGATCGCGTGCCTTCTGAGCCGCCGCCTCGCAGGCGTCCATGCGGGCAACGAGTTCCTCCTTCGCCGCCGCCATCGACTCCTTGTCCTTCACCGTCTCGAGGACGTCGGCGACGCCATTCCACGCGACTTGCTGCTGGCGCATCACTTCGACATAATCTTGCTCTCTGGCACAGCCCGCCAGGAGCAAGACAAGCGCGACGGGGGTCAGGCGCATCAGATTCATCATAATGCTCGGATGCGGGCGACGCTATTTCTTTTCGTCTTTTTTGAGGACGCCAGCGATCTCCTTGAGCGCATCCTTGCCGCCGGGGATATTCTCGACGCGACGGACCTCCGTGAACATCTTGCGCAGCGATTCCTCGAGCTTGGGCTTGTACAGCTTTTCGAGGCGGAGCTTCTCGTCCTTCTCCGGCGGCTGTAGCTTGGCCCCCTTTGCCCGCGCCTCCATCCATGTTGTGGCCGACTTGCGCAAATCGGCCTTCGACGCCTCCGCGGTCTCGGCGTCCACCACCGCCTTCAGCGTCTTGGCAATGTCGTCAAGGTTGCCAATCATCTGCACGATGATCTTCTCGTGCGTGGTGCCTTCGCCCGCCG
The DNA here is from genome assembly GCA_035656475.1 of Gemmataceae bacterium. Lineage (GTDB taxonomy): Bacteria > Planctomycetota > Planctomycetia > Gemmatales > Gemmataceae > SIAQ01. Next base: position 4,181 of record DASRSQ010000512.1, read on the forward strand.
CCACCGCCCCCAGGTAAAGCAACATCAGGACGACGCCACCCATGCGTGCTTTCATGACGTTTCATCCTCCCGTGGCCTTCGCTTCAGACGTTCCAGGTAAGCTTGGTAGGCAGCCCGGGCCTCGGATTCGGTCACGGCGATCATCGTTGAGTCCACAGGCTCGAGTCCGGTGCTTCGCAACCATTTCAGGCACTTGTCCGGCGGCAAGTCGAATGGTCCGCCGCGAGCTTCGACGGCTTCCCGAATCGGTTTTCGATAAGCACTCGGCACCAGATATCGCTTGTTCCTGGATTTTAGCAAACCACAGGCAGCGAGGCGCGAAAAGGCCCGCGATAATTGTCCCGCCGTCGGAATTGCGTGATTGATGAGGTCCGCTGTGCCGAGAATGCCCGTGAGAGTGGCGCCTCGGCTTTCGAAGGCGAACACCGTCGCCGTCAAGATCCAGGCGTCGTTCCAGGCCCAGCGTTTCATGGCGGCCAAGTCTAAATGAAAAAAGGCAAAACGCTATCCCACTTTTGCCTTTTTTTCTAGCGTGCAATCGCCTCGAAGGGACTCTCGGCCTCGACGTACTTGCGGTGCAGCTCATCCACTGCCTGAGCGGCGTTCGGCGCCCCGCATTTGCGGGCGGCGTCCATCGCCTTGCGCAAGTCGTCCTGCTTCGTCAAAAGCAGCTTGAAGGCGGCATTGAGTGCTTCCTGCTTGTTCTCGGCGTACGTGCTGCGTTCCTGGTCGGAAATCTGTTGCGCCTTGGCGATGTCGATGCGCGCCTTGATCTCGATCGTCGTCTTGGCGCCGGTCTCCTTGAGCTTATCCGTCGCCTTGATGGCTTCGCTCAGGTCGAGCTTCTGCGTCTTGCCGGACTTGTAGTTCGAGACCGCATCATCGACGCTTTTCTTGATGTTGCCGATATTCCCCGCAGCGGTATTCATCATGCCGACGGTGTCGTCGATCAAGCCCTCGCGCGAATTGCTCTCGCAGCCGGCCAGGACGAAGCACAAAGAAAGGATGCCGCACGCGATCGAAAAACGCTTCATATCGAATTCCTTTACCGATTTCCTGCAACAAGTCAAAATATTATACCGACCCGCTGCCGCGCGAGTAGACGTACAGCGATGTATTCTATCGGGAGCGATGTTCCAAACGGAAGGTCCGTTGCCATGATCTCATCACTGGACGACACCTCGGACTGTTCTCGCCGCTTGCGGCTTTCACGCTCGCCGATTCCTTATCAGCGAGCGTGAAAGCCGCAACCAGCGATAGGTCAGCTTCCGGGCGGACACTCTTCCGCGATCTTGATGTAGCGGTTGATGGCCCACTGGAAGACGCGCTCGGCATCCGCGCGCTCCTCGGGGATGATCGCGTTGGCACGCACCTTCCACAGTTGATCGATCATGCCGATGGCCCACATCGCGCTCTTGCGCGAAGCCCGGATCGGCATGTCGTCGACGATCACGTCCACCGGATTGGTGTGCATCTGCGGGTAGTGCCGCAGCGCGATCCACGAGCTGGCCTCGATCGGCACCTCGAACGCGACATCGTGCACCTTGTCGTCCGCGTCGACCGTCTGCTTGGCGAATGACCTGCCGTTGATGATGAGCTCGACTTCGCGCGTCTTCCCCTTCGGCGTCGGCGCCCCGTTGGCGGTGCCGAGCGTCACGTCGGAAGCGAAGGCGACCTTTGCTTTGACTGTGACCTTGTCTTTGCCGCGTAGCTTCACCTTTTCGCCAGGCGTCTTGCCATCGACGCTGAACTCGAGAGCATGGGCGTAGCCGTCGCTGACGTAGGAACGGCCCTTCGCCAAGCCCTCGGCCCAGTCCTTAAAGTCGATCTTCTGGATCTTGCCGAGCTGAACGTAGACGCGTCCCTGGCCGACGCGCGAGCCGGTGATGCAGGGGAAATCGGTTTCGCCGGAGACCTTGAGCGGATAGCCGCAGTTGAGGAGGTGGTACCAGCAATTCCATTCGGGAATGCGATTGGTATCCATGGCGCTGATGAAGTCGCACAGCCCCTGCGCGGTCGTCACCGCGATCTCCTGGGCGCCAATGCCATTCATCTCCGGGATCGCATAGTTCGGCAACTGATTGATGACCCGCTGATGCGACGCGATGAGTTCATCCATCGACAGGAAGCCATCCTTGTTGGTGTCGATTGTCTTGAAATCCTCTGGGATCAGACCGTCGCTGGCCTCCTTGAAGGTGAGCTTGTTGTCTCGGTCGATATCGAGCTGAGCGATCAGACGTTTGCTGGCGGCCTTCGGATCGATGCCGAGGCCATTGGCCGAGTGGGCGTAGCCGGTGTAGGCGCCCTGGTTCTTGGCCCAGCGCATGAGCGGCGTGGTCCAGGTCGGCCAGCCCTTGGTCTTGGTCCCTTCGGAGCCGGGATACGTCTGATCGCGCAGGTTCAGCAAGCAAACGTGCCCGAGCGCCTGCGAGCCGAAGCCGCTGACTTCGACGTCGTACTTGAGAACAGTGAACGGCTCGCTGATCTTGTTTGCTTTCGGTTCGAAGAACTGGCGTTGGAAATCGTAGCAAGGTCCCCAGGTCAGATTGCAGCCGACGTTGAGCCCTTCCCCCTTGCAATGCAGGAACATGTCCTCGGCAAAGACGCCTTCGGTCGGATTCGTGTAATGGGCACAGCCGGCCGCGTGGATGTGATGGTCGCCGGAATAGAAGCCCCAGAGGGCAGGGTTGATCCAGCGTTCCATCTTGACCGCGATGGTCTGGGCGCCGACCCCCTCGTGGATCTTGACCTTCCTCGCCTGCATGCGATATTCCGGGCCCCGACCAAAGATCATCGCAAGATCGCCCGGCGGCAGCAGCACGACGCCATTGTTGTGCCGATACACCTGGTCCTGGAAGAAGAAGTCGGGCGCGAGGCGTTTCGCCTTCGGCGGATAGACACGGCCGGTCCCGTCCATGAACGTGAATCGCCCCGTGGTCGGCGTGCCATCGAAATCGGTGATCTTCAGCTTCACCGCCACCGCCGGCTTCACGTCGAACAGCACCGGCGTCTCGGCACGGAACCCGAGGTCCTGCGTTCCCTGGCCGACGTCGAAGATGATCGTCGCCTCGCGCTTGCCATGCTGGCTCGAATGGATCAGGGCGAGCGCGTATTCGACCTTGAGGCCGCTAAGCTTGTCGGTCATTGGCTGGGCGGTGAACATCTCGACGTCGAGAAAGCGGTCCTTGACGTCGTCCTTGGTGACATCGCCGACTTTGCCGCGCGAATAAATCGGCAAGGCCTGCGGACTACCGATGCGCAGCTTCTTGGTGACGGTGCTCTCATTGTGCACCTTGACAATGACCGGCGTGAACCCGCCTTGCTGCAAGGTCGCCGGCGCCGCTCCGCGTTTCACCTTCACGCGCGATTCCGGATTGAGATGCACGAGCAACATCGCATGCGGATCGAGCAGCTTCTGCAGCGCGTGGGGATCCTGTTCCTTCGCCGCCTTTTCGAGAGCGGCCGCGTCCTTGGCGGGCAAGGGATGCCCGAGGAATTCGAGCGCCTTCAGCAGGCGGCGCACATTGGCCGCCAGCGGTTGCCCTTCGACGTCGATCGTTTGAGCGCGGCCAGCGCCGACCGCAACGAGAAGTGTCGCGACGGCGATGATGAGAACACGCGGCTGCATGGGGAGATCCTCCGGGGTGCGATACGATCAGGTTATCGCGTCGGACGCTAGTTAACAAATGAAATGTGGTTGCCATGCTTGCGTCATCATCGTCCGCTCGGC
>DASRSQ010000513.1:0-9683 GCA_035656475.1 Gemmataceae bacterium
TGACGTTGGCGGCGGTTCACGATCGTGTGGTAGACGAGGCCGATCATCACGAGGTCTTCGAGATCGAGCACCGAGGCGCCGTCGACGATCCAGCCGTGCTCGCACCAGCCGAGGCGATCAACGCGAGCCAGGGCGTCGCCATCGTGGATGAATTCGTAGGACGTGTTGAACCAGCCAGTGTTGACGAGCTGGCCTTTGCCGACATTGAGGTCCAGGTCCCAGCTGGAACTGAAGATGCCGGTGCGGTCGCACCAGGCGATCAGCTCGTCGTCGCCGAGGTCGACCAACTCGAACTGGCTGCCAAGCCAGCTGGTTTTGCGGAATTCGAGATGGCGTCGGCCGGTGAGATCGACAATGAGGTTTTCGCTGAACCATTGCGTCTGATACTTGCCGACAGCGCGCTCCTTGGCCTTGAGCACATAGGTCCAGGCAAAGCAGTTGGCAGCACGGGCTTCGACGATCATGGCGGAATCTCCGCCGTCCTTTATATATTAAGATGCCGCAATTGGCAGGCTCAGCTCACTTCGCTGGCGCTTCCAACATATCGAGAAATCGCCGGGCAGGTATCGGCAGGACGCGGCGTCGGTCCCAGGTGACAAAAAGCTCGCGGGCCAGCGTCAGGCCGGTAACCTGGATAGGGCAGAGTTCGCCGGCGTCGATTTCTTTGCGCACCGTGCGGACCGAGAGGACCGCCGCCGCGCTGCCACGCTGCAGCGCTTCCTTGATCGCCTCGTTGCTACCGAGCTCGAGGCTGATGCGCAGGTCGCGCAGCGACTTGCCGACGGCGGCGAGGGCTTGCTCCAGGCACCAGCGCGATCCCGAGCCGGCCTCGCGCAGGATCAACGGCACCTCGGAAAGCTTCGCCAGCGGAATGCGCTTGCGATGGGCGAGCGGATGCTTGCTGGCGACGACGAGGGCGAGCTCGTCTCTGCCGAGCGAGCGGAATTCCAGGTGCGGACTGTCCTTCTTGCCGCCGACCAGGCCGAGATGGACCTGGCCATGCTCGACCTGTTGCATGACGAGCTGGCTGTCGGCGATCGAGGCGCGCACCTGCACGTGCGGATAACGTTCCTGAAAGGCGACTAGCAGGTCGGGCAACAGGTGTTCGCCGGGGACGGAGCTGGCAGCGAGGACGAATTCGCCCGAAAGCGCCGCCGGCTTGCCGGTGATCTCCTCGATCGCTTCGCGATGCAGGGCCAGGATGCGCATCGCGAAATCGTAAAGACGATGGCCCGCCTCGGTAAGCAGGACGTGGCCTCCCTGTCGCTGGAACAACGGCCGTTTGAGCGCTTGTTCAAGGGCCTGGATGCGCTGGCTGACGGCGGCTTGCGTCAAGCTCATCGAACGTGCTGCCGCCGTGAAGCTGCTCAGCTCGGCTGCCTTCGCGAAGGTTTCCAGATACGGCAGTTGATCGGGCGTCATGACATCCATCTTATGCGAAACAAAAATGCCGCCGCGGAATTGGATCCCGCGACGGCTCGTAGCTTCTCCTTCGACCAACATAGTTGACCGAGATTATAAGTACAATTACTTACTAACCGGCAGAATCTTCGGGATGTCTGCCATGATCGAGCTGATGGCCTTGGCGTTGAGCTCCCCCTTCTTGAAGGCGTAGTTGGCCACGACCTTCTGTTTCACGTAGAGGACAACCGTGACATCGGCGTCCTTCGCAACATTGTAAGCCTTCGGTCCGGCGGGATTGTCGATCGCCAGCACGGTCTTTTTGAGGTCTTCAGCCTTGGCCAGCGATTTCAGCTTGTCGCTCATCTTCTCTTCGTCAGAAAGGAAGACAACGAAGCTGCCCATCCTGGCCTTGCTGTTCTTGACGGTCTCGGCATCCACTTTCTTGACCAGACTGGTCAAGCTGTCGCTGACTTCGCGTGCGAAGATCATCGCGACAGGATTTCCGCCGTTCTGTCAGACCAGGCAGTTTTTCTCGTCGGCGCGGGCGCCGGTGCAATTGAGCGGATGGAACGGACCGGGCAGGCTCTTGCCGACCTGCGGTCCGGACTTGAGAGCATCTCCTGCGGTGGCGCAGGCGGCTGCCAGCAACACCATCGAGACGCCCACGAGCATCGACTTCCTCATGGAAAAATGACCTCCTCAGGTTTAGGACGGCCGACATCCCACAGGACTCGGCCTCACACCTTCACCATGATAAGAGACCATTTCAATCCAACCACGCAGCTTTCGCTGATACCACGAGATGGGTCGATAAGCCCGACTTATTAGATGACTCACGGCTCGTCATTGGACCAGCGGCCGCCCCAACGCTTGTGCAGGCCGTCAATGACTCCTTCCCAGTCGAAGCGCGTGCGCGACGTCGGGAAAGGTTGCGGCACGATCGGCTGCGGCGAGCAATACACTTCCTGCGGTACGCCGTCGGCGTGTAGCTTGCCGACGCGGGCCGTCTGCACAACGTGCAGCGTCGCCGGATCGACGCGAATGTGCCCTTGCGCCGCATCGAGCTGTTGATCCCGGATAGAGCGCCGCACTGCCGCCGGCTCCTCTCGCCCGGCGGCCTCGACCGCCTTCGCCCATAGATGCACCGCGTTGTAAGCTGTCTCCATCGCGCTGGAGATGATGCGCTCCGACCCATAACGCTTTGTGAAGCGGGCGACAAATTCCTGGTTCTTCGGCAGCTTGAGAGACTGGAAATAGTTGGCCGCCACATAATCTCCCGCGATCGCGCCTGGCGGGAGCTGGCTGAGCTCGTCTTCCGAAATGCTGAACGACAACGTCGGCGTCTCCTTTGCCGTCAAGCCGGCGCGGCGCAACGCACGGAAGAACGCCACATTCGTGTCGCCATTGATCGTATTGACGATCAGGTCCGGCTTCGCCTTGGCGATCTGCTTGACGACGTGCTCGACGTCCAGGCTGCCCAGCGGCACGTACGCCTCGCCGAGAATCTGGCAGCCGCGAGCGTCGGCCTCGTCGCGAATGATCGCGTTGGCGACCGCCGGGAAAATGTAATCGGAACCGACGAGAAACCAGCGCTGTCGCCCTTCGTTGTTGACCATCCACCGCAACGCCGGCAGGATCTGCTGATTCGGCACCGGCCCGCAATAGACGATGTTCGGCGACTGCTCCATCCCTTCGTACTGCACCGGATAGAGCAACAGATGATTATGCCGTTCGACGACTGGCGACACGGCCTTCCGACTGGCCGACGTCCAGCAGCCAAAGATTGCGCAGACCTTGTCCTCGTGAATCAACTTTTCGGCCTGGCTGGCAAACACGCTTTCTTCCGATTGCCCATCCGCGATCGCGACCTCGATCGGTCGCCCAAGCAAGCCACGCGCGTTCAGCTCATCGACGGCAAGCTGCACCGCATCGATCACCGGCCGTTCGCTGACCGACATGGTGCCGGTGCGCGAATGCAAGACGCCGATGCGAATCGGCGGTCCGCTCGGCCCGGACGGTGCAGGCGCCGCCTGCGGCCCTGGCGGCTGCCATAGAATCGCCAGCGCGGTCAGGCCCGCCATCACGATACTCGCCAGCAACAGGCCGACCGCCGAACGGCGCGCCCAGCGACGCTTGCGCTGTGGCTCCGGCGTCGCCGTCGCTGCCTGGTCGGCACGCGCAATATCGGCAAGCGCGTCGCGCACGGCTTGCGCAGATTGCGGTCGGCGCGCCCGGTCCTTCGTCATCAATCGCGTCACTAGGTCCACGAACGCCGGCGGCGCTTCCGGCGCCAACTCGCCGAGCGGCTTCGGCTCGGCGGCGAACACCGCTTTCAGAATCGCCACGGCATTGCTGCCGGCGAACGGCTTGAGGCCGGTGCACATCGTGTAGAGCACGGCGCCGAAGCTGAACAGGTCGCTGCGCGGATCGACTTCCTCGCCGTTGGCCTGCTCCGGCGACATAAACTCCGGCGTGCCAACGATACACCCCGCCTGCGTGATCCCCTGGCTGCCCCCCGTTGGCCTGGCCAACCCGAAGTCGAGCAGCTTGACGCGCCCGGTCGGCGCTTCGAGCCAGATATTCGCCGGCTTGATGTCGCGATGAATCAGCCCCTGCGCGTGCGCCGCCGACAGCCCGTCGGCAATCTCGCTGCCAATGCGCAGCGTCTCCGCGATCGGCATCGGCTCGTACCGGTCCAGCCGGCTTTGCAGCGTTTCCCCCTGCAACAGCTCCATCGCCAGGAACGGAATGTCATTGTGCTGCCCGACCTGGTACACCGTCATCACATGATCGTTCTTGATGGCGGCACACACGCGGGCCTCACGCAGAAATCGCTCGCGCGCTTCCTGATACCCGGCATACTCCGGCAGAATGATCTTGAGCGCCACCTTGCGCAAGAGGTGCGTGTCCTCGGCCATCAGGACCAGGCCCATGCCACCGTGACCGAGAATCTTGAGGATGCGATAATGCCCCAGCCAGCCGAGCTCGCTGTGAGATGTTGGAGGCGACAACACCGACGCGAGATCGATGCGCGCATCTTCATCGCCGGCCGGCTCCATCCCAACATTCGCTGTGTCCGCGGGATTCATGGTGTGATCGGCAGCGGTGGCGTAAGGGTCGCATTGACGGTCTTCACGAGTCATCTATCGCCTCGTGGTCGGCGTTGTTCGGGGCGCGCGGGGACTCTTCGCAGTCGTGAAACTCTAGCTCACGGAAGTGGGGCGGGCAATTGAAAGAGCCGGTAGCAGGTAGCCAGACTTCTAACGGTTGGTGAGAAAGGGCTGAATCCACGCAAACGCGGCGTCAAGGTTCGCCTGAGCCGACGGCGTCAGCGGATCGCCATGTTCAAACGAACATGCCGCGATCGAGAGGAGCCATGCTTCCGGAGCGTGATGGTAGAGCTCGTGTGTCAGCGCCAGCACATTGCTGGCTGTTTCGTGATGTCCGAGGGCACAGCGAGATTTGACGGACCGGAGATGCTCACAGCGGAACGGCTCGCCATTGCCAAGAATTGCCGCATCAATGAACAGAATGCGCTCCGCGTTTTTGATATGGTCGCAAAGTTCAGGCACGAGCTGATGGACACAGATGACTTCGACATCAGGCAATCGCCCACGGTGCAGGCGGCTCGCCTGCACACCTGTATCACATGCTGAATCATGATTTCGATTCGGATGCTTACGTGCAGGCGAGGCCGCCTGCACCACGGGCGATTGCCAAGTCTTGACGGCTTCTGCCGCAATGTGGCCTAGCGCGTCATCGCCGCGCAGCGGATTCCCGTAGCCGATTACGAGCGTTTTCATCCGCCGCGCCGCACTTCCTGAAGCAACGTGCCGTCGACGCGGCGCAGCTCGATCGACAGCGGCATCTGACCGACGGCGTGCGTCGAGCAGCTCAGGCACGGATCGAACGCGCGGATGCCCGCCTCGACGCGATTCAGGATCGGCTCCTCGACCTTGGCGCCGCGTATGTAATGCTTCGCGATCTGCGCCACCGTCTTGTTCATCGCCAGCGCGTTCTGCCCGGTGGCGATGATGAGATTGATCTTCTGCAGCAGCCCATCTTCGTTGACGTGATAGTGATGGAACAAGGTTCCGCGCGGCGCCTCGCTGACGCCGATGCCTTCGAGGCGATTGACGCCGGCATCGGCGCGCAAATGATCGGACTGCAGTTCCGGATCGGGGAGCAGGCGTTCGAGGTGCTCCAGCGAGGCAAGGATTTCGAGGAGCCGGGCGTAGTGGAAGAAGAACGACGCATTGGCGACGCCGTTGGCGCGCTGGCGGAACTCGGCCAGCTCGCGGTCGGCCAAGGCGACGTTCATCTGCCGACAAATGTTGACGCGCGCCAGCGGGCCGACGCGATAGACGCCGTCGGGATATCCGATCGGCTTGAAGTAGGGAGATTTCAGGTACGAGTCCTTCTCGACTCGCTCGCCGATAAACTGTTCGTACTCGATCGGATTGCATTCCGCGACAACCTTGCCGGCGCCATCCATGAAGCGCAGGAGGCCGTCGTAGTATTCCCAGTCGCCGTCGGCGGTGACGAGCCCCATGAAGACGCTCGGGAAGTTGCCGAAGATTTGCGTCTCCTCGGCGTGCGTGTCGAGGAAGCGTTTGAAGAGATCGATCGCCTGGCGCGTGACCGCCATCGCTTCAGGCAATCGGGCGAGGAAGCGATCGCGTGCCTCGACGGACAGCTTGTCGCGCACTCCGCCGGGGACGGCCCAGGCCGGATGGATCTTGCGGCCGCCAAGCGCCTCGATGATTTCCTGGCCGAGCTGGCGCAGGCGAATGCCGCCGCGGGCGAGATCGGGATGGCTGGCGATCAGGCCGAAGACATTGCGCTTGGCGGGGTCCGATTCCCAGCCGAGCAGGAGATCAGGCGCGCTGAGATGGAAGAAGCTGAGGGCGTGTGACTGAATGATCTGCGCGAGGTTCATGACACGGCGCAGCTTGACCGCCGCCGGCGGCACCGCAACTGCGAGGATGCGGTCTCCCGCTTTCGCCGACGCGAGCAGATGGCTGACCGGGCAGATGCCGCAGATGCGCGCCGACAGGCCGGCCATCTCGTAGAACGGACGGCCCTGGCAAAATCGCTCGAAGCCGCGGAATTCGGTGACGTGAAAGCGCGCGTCGGTGACCTGATCGCGATCGTCGAGATAGATCGTGATCTTCGCGTGCCCCTCGATGCGCGTCACGGGATCGATGATGATGCGTTTGGTCATGACTTTTCCCGCCCCGCAATCGCGTTGAATTGTCGGCTCCCCTCTCCCTTTGGGAGAGGGGTTGGGGGTGAGGGCATAACATTCAATCGCTGGCGCTTCCGCCCTCACCCCCGGCCCCTCTCCCAGAGGCAGAGGGGAGAAATACTCGCTCAACCGAAGCGAATCTCCGTCCCCTCAAGCACCGGCGTCCTTCCCTCGACCAGCGCCTGCAACACCGCCTTAATTCGCGGCGCCGGCGGCGGACAGCCCGGAATGAAGACGTCCACCGGCACCACCTGATGCACCGGCTGCACCCGGTCCAGCAGCACCGGCACGATCTTCGGCTCATTCGGATATTGCTCGCCATACACCGGCTTCAACACCTCCAGCGCCACGCCGAGCGGATTGCGCAGCGCCGTCACGTTGCCCGTGACCGCGCAATCACCGAACGCCACGAGCGTCTTGGTGCGTGCCCGAACCTTGTGGATCATCTCCAGGTTCTCATCGTTGGCGACGGCGCCTTCGACGAGCACGAGGTCGACGTTCTCCGGATATTCTTTCACGTCCGCGATCGGCGAAAAGACGACATCGACGTGGCCGGCCAGGTCGATGAGCCATTCGTCGAGATCGAGAAACGACATGTGGCAGCCGGAGCAGCCGCCGAGCCAGACGGTGGCGAATCTCAGACGACCCATTGTTTTTTCTCCCGCGCCTGCACGAGGAACGCCAGCTTGGCCTTGTCCTTCTGCATCTCTGCGACCGTCGCCCCCTGGCGAAAGAGAGCGCCGGTCGGGCACGCCTGCACGCATTTGCCGCACGAGGTGCAGGTGTCGGAGTCGCCCCACGGCTGATTGAGATCGGTGATCACGCGCGAATTGTGGCCGCGGCCCGAAACGTCCCAGGTGTGGGCCCCTTCGATCTCGTCGCAGACGCGCACGCAGCGCGTGCACATCACGCAGCGATTGTGATCGAGCCCAAACTGATCATGCGACGTGTCGACCGGCAACTGTGGAAACTGATACTCGAAGCGCACGTGATCCATGCCGACCGCGACCGCGAGATCCTGCAGCTCGCAATGGCCGTTGGCGACGCATACCGAGCAGACATGGTTGCGCTCGGCAAACAGCAACTCGACAATCATGCGCCGATATTCCTGCAGCCGCGGCGAATTGGTCGTCACCACCATCCCCTCGGCGACGGCGGTCATGCAGGATGGGAGCAATTTGTTCGAGCCCGCGACTTCGACCAGGCAGAGCCGGCACGCGCCGACCTCGCCGACGCCCTCGAGGTGGCAGAGCGTCGGAATCTTGACGCCATTCTCGCGCGCGGTCTCCAGGACGCTTTTGTCCTGGGCCGACGTGATGAGTTGGCCGTCGATCGTTAGTGTTTTTACGGGCATGCAATCCTCCCAGGGTCTGGAGTCTCGCCCATCCAATTGCCGTATTCAGCGCCGCGCGATCGCGATCGTCGCGGCCAGCAGCAGGGCCCACACGATGAACAGGCCGCACGCTGCCATGAAATAGAGATTGGCCCAGCTCAGGTTGCTCGCGTTTTCTTCTTTTGCTGCATCGGTCCACGTGACACTGCTCTGCTCTTTCAGCATCTTCTGAAACACGTCGGCGATGAACGCCTGGTTGGCTTTGTTGCCCGTCGCGGCAAAATAGAAACCGGTATAGCGAAAGGTCGGATGATTCTGCGGCGCAATCGCGTGCAGAATGATCGTGCTCAACGGATCCGCCCGCTCGTTCATCTCGGCGAGCAACAGGGCGAGCCGGGCATTGGCGGGAAACATCGCTGTCACGTCCTTGTTCGTGCCCGATTCGCTTTGGAAAACTTTGTAGACGCTGTCCTGTAGATATGTTGTACAGACCCAGGTGAGCGAGTTGCGGATCTCCCTCAGCAACTCATCGCGATTGAGGCGCGTCGCCATGGGGAAGCCGCCGCCGCGGCGGTTGCGCAGCTTGGCAGGCGACTGGAGTTGGATGAAATCGGGGAAGCCAGGCAGCTCTTCCATGTCGGCGAGCATGACGAGCAGCGGGCAATCGATCATCATCTCTTGCCGAGCGACGTGCAGATCTTCCTGGCACGCCTGGGCGGTGAGCTGGGCCTCGGCGGGCGTGTCGGTGCTGCCGAGCGGAACGATCACCAGGACACCGTTGGCGGCGCAGTGTGGCTGGCGGTCGCGGACAATAAGTCGGCACAGGTGTGCGAGGCGTGCCTTGAGCCGGCTTACCTCGCGCGCGTCGGCGAGCAACTCACTGCCGAGCGGCTTGCCAATTGACAGGCGATAGAGGACGCGTTTCTCGAGCGTGGTCGCCTCGCGTCCCTCGGCTGCGCTGACCTTTTCCTGGATGAGCAGGTCCTCGCGCTTCCACGGCACTTCGGTCTTGCCGAACTGACCGGACGATTCGGCGCTCTGGACCACCGGCGCCTTCGCGGGCTCCTCGCGCGAGATGATCGACGCAAGTTTACCGAGCACCGAGGCGCCGCGGCAACTGACGTAGATGCCGTTCTTGTCCGCGAACACGTGCAGCGGCGCCCGCGGATCGCTCGGCGTTTGCGGCACCGTCAGCTTCAGTCCCGAGCCCTCGAATAGGTTTTGCTCCGACGTGCCCGGCCGGCCGATCACGAAAAAGAGCGGCAGTTGTTGCAGCGACAGCCCCGCTTGTTGCAAAGCCCGCATCCCCTCGTTCCAGGCCGCGTCGATGTCGGGGAACGGCGAATCGTCCTCCTCGCCGAACCAGAGGACGTAGAACCAGTAGAGCACGATCACCATGAAGATGACGAGTTGCCCGAGCGCCGGCAGCCACCAGTTGCGAAAGTTCGGCCCAAGATCGGGCAGCCAGGCCGGCAGGCTTTCCGAGCGCGAATTGATCAGATAGAGGATGGCAAGAACGCTGACATCGAGCACTATCCAGATCAACCAGCGCACCCACGGCGACAGCCCAATGCCCTTCTTGAAAGGCAAGATGGCGGCGACGATCTTCTTGATCCATGCCAACATCGCGCGGAAGAATGCCATAGCGCCTCATCGATCTTCGAAACGAATACGCACTGTCAGTCGCCGTAGGGTGGG
>DASRSQ010000514.1:0-4474 GCA_035656475.1 Gemmataceae bacterium
GGTCATCCAACTCACGGAGCCCCCACGCTCGCGGAGCTCGTCAGTCAGTTTCTGCAGTCGAAGGCGGCGCTTCTCGAAAGCGGCGAGCTCGAGCCGTCGTCGTATCAATCGGATGCTCGAATCTGCGACGAGTTGTTGCCGGCGACCCGCTGCAAGTGCAGCAAGAAGTCGATACTGTCCAGCCCATTCAGCGACCGTTGTCGGACCATCGTGTAGACCTTGCCGCACGGCGTCATCCCGCCCATGACCGACAGATGGTCGCGCGTTTGCTTGTTGCGGATGACCGGCGTCAGCCCTTCCGGAGCATAGGTGCGAACAATTCCCGGCAACAGGTAGAACCCGGATTCATCGGTAAAAACCAGGGTCCGGCGCTCATCCTGAGCCCGTCGTTGCAATTCCGGCCATGTCCGCTGACGCCAATGGCGAATGGCTTCTTCATCGCGCTGGATCGCCCGCGTGATCGGCACTTGCGGGGTCCAGTGCAATTCCTTCAGCAACCGCCCAACATGGTCCTTGTGATAACGAACCCCAAACTCCTCTTCGATCACTCGGCCGATGCGGGCACAGGTCCAGACTTCACCGCGAAAACCATACGCCTCGGCGCCGTGCCAAAGGAACTCCGGAATCAAGCGTTTCTGCTCCGGTGAAGTCTGGGCCGGTGGCCGCCTGGCGACCGCCCCGCCCGTGAGCCCGGCCCAACGGGACGCCTCTTGAGAAGCGAGCCCGGCGAACTTCGAATGGCCACGGCGGGAACGAATGAGTATCGGGACCAGCTGCGGCGTTGTCCCTGGCACAGCCGCCGCGTTCTGCGGAGCGAGGCCGCCGGAGTCCGCATGAGTGTTGGGTGCGGCTCGGCAACAGAGTCGACGCCCGCTCGCGATAGCCAAGCCGGCTCGCCGCGTCATCGCTCCACCATGCAACCCGGAAGCCGATGCAAAAAAAGTCATCGTTCCAGGGAAGGGGGAGTGTTGTCACTTGACTTAGAAAGCCTTATGAGGGTTATGCCCGAATACCCCCATCAGCAAGGAGCGACAGGAATTCCTCAAAACTATTGGCTATCTGGGACGCTTCCTCAAACTCCGGTTCGCAGCCGCGGACGATTCGGCCAAAACCGTCAGCGGCGGTGCGGATGGCGAAATAGGCGTAGCCGTCGCGAACGGACAACAAAAATGGCAGATGCGCATCCCAGAAAGCACGTACCTTCGCGGCGAACCGGCCGTCATCGCCTGCGGCATTTAATGACAATTGTTCCCATTCGTCCCATCGAAAGGCTGCACCGCTCGTGCCGGCGTAATCGGCCTCGCACAAAAACCAGGCGGTTTGAGTTTCGTTGATACAAGAGTCCACGCTACCAAGGAATTTGGTCAATGCCGCGGGGAGCTTTGAATGCCTGGCCGAAATCTCGGGCGGCAATCGAAGTGCTCGATCCGGCCGAGTAACAACCTCCCAGCCAGACTTTCGCAACCGATCAATGAGGTCCGACTGCTTCATCGTGGGAAGAGCTCCAAGGCATAACGGAAAGGATAAGCTGCCGGGGCCGCTGCTGCCACTACATGCCGCGCGAAACCGGAATGCGGCCCCGGTCAGCTTGATCCGATTGTTAGCCGGCATTCCAGCCTTTGACTCTGGATGACCCCTTCAGGAACGCGTAGGTCGCAAGGCCAACTCGCGAGTCGCGGTCGCAGTCGCAGAATTCCTCTTCGAGCAATTCCCCCGTGTCCGGTTGGAATCCGACTGCATAGTACCAACCCGAACTCGGCGGTGAAAGGTCCCACAGTAACAGGCCGTCAGGAGAGAGCATCTTCTTGCGCTCCAGGGTTAGGGAACTTTCGGCGCACTGAAGATCAAGGCCTCCGACGGACCATTTTCCGAACCACAAGGCATATGCCTCTGCCTCATCCGGGTACAGATCAACAACTGGAGCAAGCGGGTCGGTTTCCGCGAACCGTTCTGTATCGAAGCGATCGCCACCAAACCGACTCTTCGGCTTGGCGACGCCAAGAAAGCTCTTGAACTGCCAATTGTGGACAGGCCGCGTGGCCATCCAACCTCTGACATCCGTAGAGAACTTCTGATCGAGGGCGGCGATCTTTTCCTCGATCTCCGCTGCCGCCAGTTCGACGCCATCCAGGCTGCGCGGCACCGCGGTGAAGATGTAGCGTCCAACCATCCCGCTCAATACCACGACCGCTGTCAATAGCGTCAGCCAGCCTGCCAGGCCATGAAACTTGCCCGCGGAATGCAACAGCACCAGGTACGGGCCGACCAGCCCGGTAAAAACATGTACCTGCATCCAGCGCCGCATCGGGCCATAGGTGAATCCCTTGAGATGCTTGCGCAGCGAGTACAGCGTCTCCGTGCTCAGCATCAACAGGAATCCGACGACCCCAATCGTATGCCCCACCGCGCCGCCTGGTTCGGGAACGCCGACTTGCCAGGACCAGCAGCCATAGCCGATCGTGATGCCAGCAATTGCCACCAGGGCCGCGATAAGCTCGTAGGCGGGGCCACTGACCCCACTGTTGGGCGACCCCATTCGCTACCTCGGCTTCCCTGCTTGCCAGCGCTCGTAGAACTCGGCCAGCTGGTTCAACCCAGCCGCGGCATCCTTGATCAATACATCCCGCAACGGCGCGATGTCCACCTGCTGGCCGATCAGATGTTGCAACGGCCGTGACCACGATTGTTCGCCCATCACCAGGGCGCCAACGATGGTCCGCGGGCCGATGAAGAGCCGAACGCGGTTGACGTCGTCGCTATCGCTGAGGACATGGGCGTTTGGCAAGACGCGCCACGACTCGCTGTCGCCACGCGCGATGGCCACGAGATCCCTGTCCTTCGCCTCCGCTTTCTTGCTCGGGCCGACGTTGCCGATGATGGTCACGCGGAGCCCGGCGAGCATCGTCACATTGCAAGCCACGGCTTTCTCGTACGAAACCTCGCCCCCCGCCATATTCACACCAGCGACCTTGCCTTGAGCAAGGGCGGTCGGCCAGAGCACGTCAAGCGGCGTCGAGCCGACCTGAGCGCAGTCCCCCGCTGCGAAGACGCCCTGGCGCGTCGTCTGCATGCGCGGATTGACCATGATCCCCTTGTCGACGCTCAATCCCGCCTGGCGCGCCAGCTCGACCCGGGGCCGAACACCGATCGCCACGGCCAGCATTGTGCAAGGCACCGTTTCGCCCGCTTCGGTCTCTAACGCGGCAAGTTGTCCCGCCTTGCCGAGCGCCTGTTTCACCTGCGTCTTCGTGTGGATGACAATGCCGTCGTGCTTGAGCCGATCCATAATGATCTTGGATTCGGTTTCATCGAGCACATCGGCCCAGTAACGCTCGCCGCGGAGGAAGTAGTGGACCTTCATGCCGCGGGCGCATAAGCCCTCGGCGAGCTCGAGCGCCGTGATGCCGCCGCCGACCACCACCGCTGGTTTGCCGCGTTTGGCGAGGGCGAGGATGCGGCGCGTGTCGTCGAGGCCGTCCAACTTGACGACGCCTGCGAGATCGCGGCCGGGAAAGGTCGGCGGCGCGGCGAGGGCGCCGGCTGCCAGCAACAGGCGATCAAAGCGCAGCCGGCGGTTGTCGCTCAGCAGAAGCTCTTGGCCATCGCACCGCAGCTCCTTGACCAGGCCGTGCACGCGCTTGACGTTGAGCGTCTTCAGGTCGTCGCGCGAGCGCACCATCAACTGCGATTCCGGAATGTCGCCGCGCAGAAAGTACGCCAGTC
The DNA here is from genome assembly GCA_035656475.1 of Gemmataceae bacterium. Classification (GTDB taxonomy): domain Bacteria; phylum Planctomycetota; class Planctomycetia; order Gemmatales; family Gemmataceae; genus SIAQ01. The sequence goes on from DASRSQ010000514.1 coordinate 3,724, forward strand.
CCGGGCGCGAATAGAAGTCGTGCGGCTCCTCGCTTACCACGGTAATGCTGGCATCCGGTTGGCGCTGACGAATGGCCTCGGCCGCGCTGAGACTGGCGATGCCGGAGCCGACCATCACGTAGGCGAGGGGCATGGCGTCACCCCTTGAGTTTGCTATGTAGCGGAATTGGCTCAAAGCTCAACACGCCGCGTGGACAGCGTTTGACGCATTCACCACAGGTGAGGCAGTAACTGCTATTGATGGCCTGGCCGCGCCAGGCGTAAGAACGGACATCGATACCGATGGGGCAGTTGTAGGTGCAGCAACCGCATTGCACGCAGATGTCGGCCTGCGGCACGACCTGGGCACCGGAAAGGATTTGATGGCGCGATTTGAATTCGTGGGACATATCATCGCCCCTCGCGCTCGATGCGTTCGCGCGACATGCCCTTCTTGCCACTGGGCCCTTTCTTGGCAATGAGTGGAACCTCGACGATCACCTTGCCCGTTGCGTTGATGTTGAAACGCTGCTTGCCGTTGGCGCCGAGCACATCAAGATTGAACGTGGATTTTTCGCCGTTGCCAAGCCTCTCGGCGGAGACGACTTCCCCCTTGCCGGTCTTCTCGAACAGGCCGACAGCCTCGTAAAGGGTCAGCAGTTTGGTTGGCTCCGCCTTCGTCGCCGAGGACTTGTCGGGCGTCTTGGCTACGTTATCCGACGTGAGCACCGGCGCAACCTTGGTCGGAGCAGAATCCTTGGCGGAACCGTAG
>DASRSQ010000515.1:0-7426 GCA_035656475.1 Gemmataceae bacterium
CCGCGTTCCGGCCATCTCAAGCCGCTCGACGGCAACGGCCACAGCAACGGTGGGAACGGCCATGGCGACAACGGCGGCGGTGGCGTCGCCACCCTGACCGAACGCATCCGCCAGGCCCGCCTCAAGGGCTACGAGGGCGACCCCTGCTCCGAATGCGGTCAACTCACGCTGGTGCGATCGGGCGCGTGCTGCAAGTGCGACACTTGTGGCGCGACGAGCGGGTGCAGTTAATTTCCAAGGTACCGGCTTCAATGAGCGCATTCCGACGCCAGATTGTGCTCGATTTCGCAAAATGGACCGCACTATCAGCTCTGCGATCTGGTTCGCCGATCAAGTCGCGTGAGCATGTATATCCACTTCTCGATGCCGTCTTTCGCAACTGTGGTGGAGACGGCATCATTCATTTCGCAGGAGGAATTTGACGTCTGGCATGAGCAAGAGACGCTGGCGTTGTGCAGCCGAAACTGCAACACTCCGGTTGGCTGGAGCGCAAAGCTTATTAATGTCTATCTGAAGACTGCAGTCTACGTAGGCAATCTCGGGCGCCCAAATCTGCAAGCAGTGATTCACCCGCCGATCGATTCAGGTCTGTGGAGTGGTATAGTCAATCGGTTTGGACGCCGGTCCGATATTGTCGCGATGCTTGTTGCGTCAAGCGCATACGAGAGATAAACGATTACGAGATTTATCGTCGAATCATCAAAGGTTGCCGAGCCGCGGCCGGTTCGCTCAATTGTTCCTTAATCGAGATTGAACATCTTTGGACAGGCTCAGCGACACCGATTTTGCCGTCCAGTGATGTATAATGCTCTGTAATAAATTCACTCAGGAGCTTGGAATGAACTGGCGCGAACGCATTATTGTTGATCCACAGGTTCTCGTTGGCAAACCGATCATCAAGGGCACGCGCATCGCCGTTGAGTTCGTCGTGGATCTTCTTGGGCGCGGCTGGACGTTTGAGCAAATCTTGCACGAATACGATCACCTCAAGCGTGAGGATCTCCAAGCGTGCCTCGCTTATGCCAGCGAGGTGCTGCAGTCCGAGCACGTCTACTTGCTTCCCGCCGGTTGAGGTTGTCGATGCGGATTATCGCCAACGAGAATGTGACGCGCACGGTCATCGAAGGCCTGCGTAGTCGCGGGCACAATGTCCTGTCCGTCAAGGAGTCCCTTCGCGGCGAAAAGGACGAAGCGATCCTGTCTCGTGCTCAGACAGAAAAGAGAATCGTCCTCACGCGAGACAAAGACTTCGGCGAGCTGGCATTTCGATTCGGTCTACCCGCGGAATGCGGCATCATTCTGCTTCGATTGTCGGGAAAAGATCCGGACTCTGACAACGAACGCACCCTTGAAGCCATCGATAGTCGAACTGATTGGGAAGGCCATTTTTCTGTGATTACGTCAGACCGCATCCGCATGCGTCCTCTTCCGAGAGACGCGACCAACAACCCGAAGCCCTAATCAAAAAAACAAACCGTCCAATATGAACGAGTTTTTGCACCCAGTCCGTTCGCGGCCGGCGCACATCGACTCGCACTACGGCATGGGTCGTTTCAATAATTTCAGGCTCAGCTTCGACACGCTCGCAATTTGCTTGAAATCATCGTCAAAGGTGACAACGTCCGCGCTGTGGTGCAATGCAACCGCAGCGATCAGCAAATCAAGCGAATTCACTGTGATGTTCTTTTGCCGGCACATCTGTCCCAGATCTGCTGCATCGGTCCAAAGCGAAGGGGGTGTGGCGAGCGTCGGCAATAATTGGAATTGTTGCTGGATCAGCTTCGCTTCGGCTTGCGACGCATGTCGCAGCACCTCGAAAATGATTGGTTCCGCGAGATGGGCGTCCGGATCGAGAATGTAGGGAGCGATAAACGCCTTCAGCTTGCGCGGCGAACGTGCGCGGGTGAAGTCGATCCACAGGCTTGTGTCGATGAGCGCTGGCATCACTTTCTCCAGCGTTGTGCTGCTTGTTTCTCAGCCCGCTTGTCCGCTGTTTGAGATTCTTCAAAGCCCGCCAACTCGGTTCCCCATTCTCCATCGATGAACTTCTGGGCAATCTTCTCGCGGCGCTTCAACATAAGCGCGTCCGCGACGAGCTTGCGAATCGCGGGCCCTTTCTTCTTTTCGCCCGTCACTCGGCAGATTTCCTTGACATCAGAATCAGACAATTCGACGGTGATTTTCATACTTTTACCATAATCTTGTCTGACACATCCGTCAATGCCACATCCCGGTCAAATCAATCGAGAGCCTTGACATGCAACCAAATGGTTGCATAATGACGTCGATGGATGCCGATATGGACATCGTGTTCAAGGCTCTCGCGGATCGGGCGCGCCGGCAACTGCTCGATCGGCTGCGGGCCGACAATGGCCAGACGCTCGGGCGGCTCTGCGTCAATATGGACATGACGCGGCAGGCGGTGACGAAGCATCTCAAGCTGCTCGAGGAGGCGAACCTCGTTGTCGCGATCTGGCGCGGCCGCGAGAAGCTGCATTATCTCAATCCGGTGCCGATCCATGACATTGCCGAGCGCTGGATCGGCAAGTTCGAGCAAGGTCGGCTGCGTGTCCTGGCGGAACTCAAGAAACAACTCGAAGAGAAGGGAGACACCGATGGCTGAATCGCGGTTCGTCTACGTGACCTACATCCGCACGACGCCGGAGAAGCTTTGGCAGGCCCTCATCGATCCCGAGTTCACGCGGCGTTACTGGTGCGAGACGGTGCAGGAATCCACCTGGCAGCCGGGCACGCCGTGGCGCGTGATGATCCCGGACGGCCGCGTGGCCGACGCCGGCGAGATCGTCGAATGCGATCGGCCGCGCAAGCTGGTGCTGACGTGGCGCAACGAATTCATCCCTGAGCTGCACGAGGAAGGCTTTTCGCGTTTGACGTATTTGCTCGAACCGGCCGGCACCTCGGTCAAGCTGACGCTGCTTCACGAGATGGATCGGCCCGATTCGAAGCTGATCGGCGCGGTGTCGAACGGTTGGCCAGCCATCCTCGCGAGCCTCAAGAGCCTGCTCGAAACCGGCGAGCCGATCGAGGAGACGACGCGTTGGTGCAAGGACAAGTGATTCCCGGAAGGCTAAGCGCGCGCGGGCTCTTGGCCCTGCTTGATCGCTTCCCATTCTTCGAGGGTGTAGTTGACCTCGCGCGCGTTGCTGCCGTTGTAGGCGCCGACGATGCCATCCTCGGCCATCCAGTCGATCATGCGTGCGGAACGGCCGTAGCCGATGCCGAGCGAGCGTTGCAGGAGCGACACGCTGCCGCGGCCTTCGCGGATGACGATTTCGATCGCCTGCTCGTACAGCGGATCGCGCTGCCGCATCTGCTCGACCGAATTGGCGCCGCCGCCATTCGGCGATTGCAATTGCAGCAGTTCCGCGGAGAAGCAGGGTTCGTCCGTTTCCAGGTGCTGCACGACCTTGGCGATTTCGCTGCTGTCGACGAAGGTGCACTGCGCTCGCACCAGCGAATTCTGGCCCGGCACCAGGAACAACATGTCGCCTTTGCCAAGCAATTTGTCGGCCCCCATCTCGTCGAGCACCACTCGGCTGTCCATTCGGCTCGCGACCTTGAAGCAGATGCGCCCCGGTAGATTCGACTTGATCAAGCCCGTCACAATATCGACCGTCGGTCGCTGCGTCGCCAGCACGAGATGGATGCCAGCGGCACGCGCCTTCTGGGCGAGGCGGATGATGTACGTCTCGGCCTCGCGCTTGGTTTGCATGATCAGGTCGCCGAATTCGTCGATGACGATCACGATGAACGGCATCTTCTCGGGAATCCGCTCGCGTTCCTCCTCGTCGGGCTGGACGCGGTTCAAGATTGCCTCCATGCCGAGCTCGTTGTACTGGGCCAAATTTCGGACGCGGGCCCGCGATAGCAAATCGTAGCGTTCCTCCATCTTGTCGACGGCCCACGCCAGGACGGCGGTGGCCTTCGTCTCATCGGTGATGACCGGATGCATCAGGTGCGGAATCTTGCGGTAGTCCGAAAACTCGTTCTTCTTCGGATCGATCAGCAGCATCTTCAGCTCGTCCGGCCGGCGCGTCATCAGCATACTGATGATGAGGGCATTGAGGCACACGGATTTTCCTGTACCCGTGGTGCCAGCGATCAACAGGTGCGGCATGTCGGCGAGGTCATGGGCGAGCGGCTTGCCTTCCGCGTCCTTGCCGAGAAAGAGCGGGACCTTGCACTTCGCCAGACGCCGGGCGGCGCCGAGGATGACTTCTTTCAATCGGACCGTGGCGCGATGCTCGTTGGGGACCTCGATGCCGACGGCGTTTTTGCCGGGGATCGGCGCGACGATGCGGACGCTGGGCACCTTGAGGTGCAAGGCGAGATCGTCGCCGAGCGTGGTGATCTTGTTGACGCGCAGGCCGGTTTCGAGCGAGACCTCGTACTGGGTGATGACGGGGCCCGTGTTGATGCCGACGACCTTGACGTTGAGATCGAAGTCCCTGAACGTCTGCTCGAGGATGGCGGCCTGGTCGCGCAGCTTCTGATCGTGCTGCTCGAACGGGAACGGCTCCGGATCTTCGAGCAGCGACATCGGCGGCAGTTCGTAGTTGTCGAAGTTCTCTTCCGGAAGGTTCGCCATGCCGAGGCGCGTGATCGGTAGGATGGCGGGTTGTTCCGCCTGCGGTTCGATTTCGGCGTCCACTATCGGTTCCGGCTTCACCTCGAATCCGGTGTGCTGGATCGGCACGTCAATCTTGGGTACGGCTTGTGGTTTCTCGGTCGCGGGACGGCGAGTGGTCACGAAGCGCCAGACGGCACCCAGTGCTCGCGCGACGAGCGCGACGACGAAGCTGAGTGCGAAGCAGATCCAGTAAAGCGCGTTGAGCGCCCCGCTGACGGCGAAGTCGGCGGCGAGGAAGACGCCGAGGAAGGCGACGACAGCGAACGTGAGTATGCCTGGCAGACCGGGAAGCTTGTCGTGCAAGAGAGCGCGCAACGCCGCGCCGACTGCCCCGCCGCTGCCGAAGATTGGCCCGGGCAGCCAGTCAGCACCGAGCCAGTCGGCGGCGATCGCGGTGACCGGCAACAACAGCAGCCAGCCCAGGAAGCGGCGCGTCCAGCGCAGCCAGCCCTTGCCGACGAGCAGCATCAGGACGAGCACGAACCATGCGGCGAGCAAAACGTAGACGGCGCTGCCGAGGGCGGCATAGAGTTCCGCGGCGAGCAAGTGGCCCGGGGCGCCGAGCAGATTGGGCACGGACGCGTCTTGCGGCTCATGGCTCAAGACGCAAAGAGCCACGACCAGACCGCAGAATAAAAGGAGCCAGCCAAGTCCGTCCGTGGCGCTCGCGCGACGCTCGGCCATTCGTAAGATGTTTTACCTATATGCCGTTGCGGCGGGACATCGACGTTGACATCCCTGACACAAGCATAGCAAGTAGACGCACGTCCCGGGGCGACCTTGATGCGGATTTGCTAAAAAGGAGGAAACCTTGGAGGGACAGATGCGCCACGGACGGAACATTCGGCACAATTGGACTGATTGCGCCGAGAGGCGTGAGGACCTAAGATGCTGCAAATCGCATTGTGGGAGCCGGAGATCCCGCCCAATACCGGCAATATCGCACGCCTGTGTGCCGCGACCGGCTGTCCGCTGCACCTGATCGGCCGGCTCGGCTTTCGGATCGACGAGAAATCGCTGCGCCGCGCGGGGCTCGACTACTGGGACGCCGTCGACATGCATCGCCACGACAGCATGGCGGCGTTCGAGCAAGCCATGATGGGCGCGCGAATATTCTGTCTCAGCGCTCATGCGAAGACGCCGTATACGCAAATTCCCTATCGCCGTGGCGATGTTTTGCTGTTTGGGCCGGAGACTCGGGGTTTGCCGGCGGAAGTGATGGAGCGGTATGCGACGCAAAGTTACACGATACCGATGCTGACGGGAAAAGTGCGCAGTCTGAATTTGGCGACAGCGACGGGCATTGTCCTCTATGAAGGTCTACGTCAACTGCAAGCGTGGCAGAACCCGACCTGAATTCTTGGACGGTTCGTCATCCAGTCTTCATCCGAGGCAGAGCGCGGGTCGATAGTGGCAACACCTGTCTACCCACCATCACCTTGGATGAGGCACATTCGCCATGCAAGACGACGTTGCCGCGTTGCCGACCCTTCCCGATCTTTTCCAGCATGTTTTGGAAATCTTGTGCGAGCACGATCATCTCGACCCGGAGCAAACGCCGCTGGAGCATGCATTGATCACGCGGCGCGGCAAACCGTGCGGGCTGTTCTTTCAGATTTCCGGCCCGCGCCTGTTGCGTAACTACGCCGTGTGGGCCGGCGATGAGAATCGCATCCTCTATTATAATTCGATCGGCGAGCGCATCGCGGAAACGCGCCTGAGCGAGGCCCCCGATCCGCGCGGCTTGAAGATCGCGGCGTGATCAGTTGCCGTAGGGTGGGTCGAGCAACGCGAGACCCACCGTCGTGGCAACACCTTCTGGCACTCCCGGTGGGCCTCGCATGCGCTCGACCCACCCTACGACTTCGATAATCATTTCTTCGATTTCGCGCGAACCAAAATCGCGCTATCACGTCTTTACTCTGCACGCAACGAATGGGATCCAGGTGTTAGCGGCAGCATACCTGGCTCTTAACCAGCGAGGTGAGGGTTCGAGTCCCTCGGGTCCCACTCATCGCTCGTTGCTGCCCCCATAAGGTTGTGCTCCTGGGAGAGCAGTCGGCTTCCAACACCGGCGGAGTGGGTTCGAATCCTACCGACCTTGCTGATGGACATCGGGCCGGGGACCGGGCGGTTAGGCAACCGTCTGATACGCGGTTTAAGGCAGGTTCGACTCCTGCCGGCCCGACTTGGTTATCAAGCTGGTCTCGTGGAGCAGCCCGGAGTGCTCGCCACCTTGACATGGTGGAGGCCGTTGGTTCAAGTCCAACCGAGACTACTTTTTTCAAGGAAAAAGGCAAAAGTAAAAAGGCAAAAGGAATACACGCGCGCGATTCTACTTTTGCCTTTTTCCTTTGAACTTTTTCCTTGTTATTGCGGAGTGGACTGGAGCCTGGTTCCAGCTCGGTCTCATAAGCCGTACGACGCCGGTTCAAATCCGGCCTCCGCAACTTAGAGAAGAATCTGCCGGGGTGGAGAAACGGGATCTCATCGGCCTCATAAGCCGAAGATAGTTGGTTCGACTCCAACCCCCGGTACTGATTGATCGATGGCCGGGTACGCAAACAGGTAAAGCGACCAGACTCAGAATCTGGTGATTGTTTGTGGGTTCGATTCCCACCTCGGCTACTTTGCGGTCTTGAAGTGTTACGGGAGCACGCCGTCTTGGTATGGCGGAAGACCGGGGCCAATTCCCGGCGAGACCTTCCCATGAAAAGAAACGGGCCGCGGCAATTCGCCGCGGCCTTTGCTCTTTGAGGGCACAAATCAAGGTCG
>DASRSQ010000516.1:0-13790 GCA_035656475.1 Gemmataceae bacterium
CGTCCCCGCCAAGTTCCAGGTGTTGGGCGTGCAGCAGCTGCCGAAAGGCTATGAGGAAGACTACTCCAACGCCACCGCTGGCATCATGTGCAAACGCCCGTATGCCGTGACGCGCTGGAGCGGCATCTAATTCTAACTGCAACAGGAGGACCACCATGTACCACGTTTACTCAACTCTGGCCAACAGCACAGAATACCTGGACTATGGCCAACACAATCCCAAGGGTATCAACACCATTCAGCGATCCGTACTGATCAAAGGCGGCTCCGGCATAAACCGGAAGCATATTCAAACCCCGCTTGGTGTACATACCGCCATCTCGGATCAAGACTACGAGTGGCTGAAGGATAACCCACACTTCAAGCAACATGAGAAAAACGGGTACATGGTAGTCAAGAAAGCCGAGTCTCACCCGGAAGTAGTTGCCGCCGATATGGTGACTCGCCAATGGGTGAAGGATAAGACGGGCAACGTCGTCCGTGGCGACGCATTCCCCATCACGCCGGAGGACTTCAGTGACAAGCCCGCTGGCGATGGCCTGACCGCCATCAAGCCGGCGGAATCCAAACCGGCGAAGAAATCGAAGACCGCGTAAGCTTCCATGGCTGGGATCATATCTTTTAATCCCACCGCATTCCGCGCGCTCTTTCCGGCGTTCGCCAACACCGTCACTTATCCTGACGCCCAGGTGCAAGCCTACTGGGACACGGCAACCGCCTATGTAAGCAATCGCTCCGGCGGTTGCTACACCGGTGGCCTGAGCCTGCCCCAACAGACGCTCGCGCTCAACCAGATGACCGCACACCTACTGTGCATCTCCGGGATGATCGCCAGCGGCAACACGCCAGGCGTGACGGTTGGCGCCACCATCGACAAGATCAGCGTCACACTAGAACCACCGCCTGCGCCCAACCAGTGGCAATACTGGCTCCAGACCACTCCCTACGGCCAGCTGTTGCTCGCCCTGTTACAGGTAGCATCGGTGGGCGGATTCTATGCGACCACGAGCGTTCCGGGACAGGCAGGTTTCCGGTTCGGGAACGGCTGGTAATGGCGTCCGTCAAACGCGACAAGTCGGGTGGATTCCAAAAGCTCGACCTGGCCCTCAAGCAACTCTCCGGCATCCAGACCAAGACCGGCTGGTTTCCCGGTGCGAAGTACGAGGATGGTACGCCTGTGGCACTCGCGGCAGCCGCGAACGAATTTGGACATGGCAAGACCCCGGCACGCGCTTTCTTCCGGCCCACGATTGCCGAGCAGGAAAAGATCTGGCGCCAAGACGCTGCCAATGGCGCACGCGCCGTCCTGAAGGGCGCGGCTACCGGTCATGATGTCATGGATGCTCTCGGCGAGCGCGCGCAGGAAGACGTCAAACAGACGATCAATCAGATTACCTCGCCGCCTCTGTCGCCTGTCACGCTCGAACTGCGCGCAATGAAGCGACGTGATCCGGCACGCAGAATCACAGGCAAAACAGTTGGCGAAGCTGCAGCGCGCGTGCACGAACAGGGGTACAAGCTGGCCTCCGGCACGCCAGACAAGCCGTTAATCAACACCAAGTTGCTCATCACAACCCTCACGCACATCACTGAATCCGCATGATGGTCCCCGGTTCCGGCATGCTCAATACCGCTCTCTCCGTAATTGCGGCGCAACCATTCCAGTATTTTCCGTTTGCCGCACGCACAACCCAGGGAAACGGTCAGTACCTCTCGACCTATCAAGCGCCGCAAACAGTCCGCGGCAGTGTGCAGGCAGTACCGAGAAATCTCTATCAGGAATATGGCCTCAATTTCCAGCGCAACTACTTCAAGTTCTTCCTTTCCAGGAAGGTCATGGACGTGAGCCGCGACACCAGTGGTGATATGTTCGTCTTCCAGTGCAAGAATTTCCAAGTCTTGTCTATCACACCTTGGCACGGGATAGACGGCTGGGTCGAAGTGCTCGCAATTGAGGTTCCCACACCGCCTACGGTAGGCTAGATGCTCGACAACCCTCTACTCGCACTCATCATCCAGGTGCTGATCGCAGGGGAAGCCGCAGCAGGCATTCCGAACACGCCGATCGCGCAATCCTTCCAGCCAACCCAGCAGGGCGCAAACAGCGGTCCCACGATCTATCTGCAAAAGCTCTTTGATCAGCGGTACGGCTCTACCGAGCGCACCGATGTCTGGGACGAACCGAACTCCCAAATCGTCCACACCGAAATTCAGCAATACGAGACAACCTTTCAACTCTCCGCTGAAGCGCAGCAGAATCCTGCCACGCCGACCCAGATGACCGCCTCAGACATTCTCAACTTCGCCGCATCCATCCTCTCCAGCGATCCGGCTATTCAAACCTTCGAGGCTCAAGGTATCGGCATCTACCGCATTACCCAGGTGCGTAATCCCGCGTTTCGCGACGACTACGAACAGTACGAATTCAATCCGAATTTCGATTTCGTACTCACCCACAAGCAGATCATCACCACGTCGACTCCCGTCGCGCAGACCATCGAACTGCAAGTCAAGGAAGTCTGACCAACACAGGAGCAAAAGATGGCAATAAGTCTGTCAAAATACGTGGATATCACCTCCGGCGTCGGCGCGGCCAATAATGTACCCACGCGCAGCCTTGGTGCCCTCGTAATCACCAATAATTCTCTCTGCCCTACAGGCACGAAGCTTGACTTCACTTCTGCCGCCGACGTGGGCGATTATTTCGGCACTACATCGGAGGAATATGCTCGCGCCGTTTTCTATTTCGGCTGGGTGAGCAAGAACATCACCAGCCCCCAGGTTCTGAGCTTTTACTTCTGGAACAATGACACCGCGACCCACGACCTGATCTTCGGCGCGCCGCCCATTGATTCCCTTGTCCAATTCAACAGCATCACGGCCGGCCAACTCACACTCACCATGGGTGGAACCACGCACACACTTACGAGCATCGATCTTTCAGCCGCAGGTTCCCTCGCCGCCGTCGCCACCGATATCACGACAGCAATTCAAGCCTATTCTGCTGGCGGCGCGCAATGGACCGGTGCGACAGTCACTTATGACTCCACCTCAGGTGCCTTCAATTTAGTGTCGGGTTCAACCGGCACCGACACCATTGAAATTGCCGCAGCGCCAAGCAACGATCTTGCAGGTCCGCTTGGCTGGCTTTCCTCCAAGACGGTTCTTTCCAACGGCACCGCGGCCCAGACCTTACCTGATCTGCTCGATCAGCTTATCGACCAGACCAACAACTTCGGCTCATTCTGTTTCACCAATGGCCTTGCCCTGAGCCTGACCACCGTTGAGGCGGCTGCCGAGTGGAACAACAGCCTCAATCCGAACATTCAGTTCATTTACTCCGTTCCAGTCACCGTCGCGAACGCTTCCTCATGGGCGGCCGCGCTGGCGGAGATCGGCGGCGTCACCCTGACCCTCGCGCCGCTCGCGACCGAGTATCCGGAAATGGTGCCGATGATGATCCTCGCTGCCACGGATTACAACGCCATAAATGCGGTACAGAACTACGAGTTCCAGGAATTCAACCTGACGCCTTCCGTCACCACGAATGCCGACTATCAGACTTACACTGGCCTGCGTATCAACTTCTACGGCCAGACACAAACCGCCGGGCAGCTGATTCAGTTCTATCAGCAGGGCGTAATGATGGGTTTGGCAGTCGATCCTCTCGACCAGAACACCTACGCCAACGAAATCTGGTTGAAGGACGCGCTCGGCGCGGCACTCATGAACCTTCTCCTCGCGCTGTCCCAAGTGCCCGCCAATAACACGGGGCGCGCCCAGGTACTCGCCACCTTGCAGAGCGTCATCAACGTGGCCCTGCAAAACGGCACCATTTCCGTGGGTCGCACACTCACCGTTCAGCAGCAGCTTTACATCGCCCAGGTCACCGGTAGTTCCACCGCGTGGCAGCAAGTGCAAAACGCAGGCTACTGGGTCGGCGCAACTATCCAGTCTTACATGGTCGGCGGCGTGACCGAATACAAGATCGTTTACACGCTTATCTACGCCAAGGACGACGTGATTCGCCTCATCGAAGGCTCGGACATTCTGATTTAAGGGAGTAATTCATGGCACAAGACATTTCTGGCTTTGGCTCGGTCGTGAGCCTGGTCGCTTCTAAAACCTTCCCCGCAGGCATTGCCTTAACTCAGTTTGCCGACGACGCCGATCCGTTCGATCAACCATCAGTCCGAATCGGCGATGTTGCGATGGGCCTGAACGGCGATCTACTGACTTGGCGCAAGGCCGTGCCGCTACCCATAACAATCAGCGTTGTTCCCGGCAGCCAGGATGACCTCAACCTTTCCATCCTCGCCAATGCAAACAGGGTGGCGCAAGGGAAGACCAGTGCAAATGATGTCCTCACCCTCACCATCGTCTACCCCGACGGCTCGATCATCACCTTCGCCAATGGCACGATCACTGATGCATCCTTCGCCAAGAGCGTGTCCAGCGCTTCACGCCTCAAATCCATGACGTATCAAATGTCCTTCGAGAGTGTGAATGGTAACGCCTGATGAATCTCATCGAGCCCAAGGAAATCTCCATCACGGACGGTGAGGGCAAGGAACGCAAGTTCCATGTTTCGAAGATGCCTGCCTGGGACGGCCTCGAAATCATGGCGCGCTATCCCACAAGCTTGCTTACCGCGACCGCAGTGCCCAAACTCGCAGAGTGGGAGATGATCAAGGATCTTCAGTTCCGAATCATGAAGTACGTCGCCGTCGAAATCAACGGCCAACTCCAGCCACTTGCTACTCAGGCCCTGATCGACAACCACACCGGCGACTGGGAATGCCTAGCCCGACTGATCGCGGAAGAGGTAAAGTACAACAACCGTTTTTTTCGGGACGGGACGATCTCAAATTTCTTCGCCGAAGCATTTCGGATTGCCCTCGCGAAGATTACCGAAACCTTAACCCAATCCTCGGCACCATCCTCGCCAACGAGAAAGCCAGTCTCCATGAACTGAAAACGGTCTATACCATCGAAGATGCTTATCTTCTGTGGGAGGTAATCGTTACCACGGCCCATAACGAATGGCTAGCCGCAGAACATGAACGTAAGAAGGCAAATCGCAAATGACGATCCTCGATACGTTTTACCTGCTCTTCAAAACCGATGCCAATGGCGCGAAGTCCGACGTTGCGGCGCTCGACAAGCAACTCGACGAACTCGAGAAAAAGGGCAGGAAGCGCTCCGACGATGAGAATAAGCGTTTCAAGGAATTAGAGAAGCAACGCAAAGATCTCATCGATCAACTCAAGGAACAACAGCGCGAAACCGACAAGCTGGACCAGTCCTTTCAGAGCATGATCAGCAGTGCGGTCGGTGCAGTAACCGCATATGCTTCTTTCGGTGCTCTAAAAACGGGCCTCATCGACGCCAACCGCCTAAACGCATCGCTTGCGATCCTTGGCAGAACCACCGGTCAAAATGCCGGGGAAATCAAAGCTTATGGTGCCGCCCTCGAACAAACCGGCGGTAAGGCCGAAGACTTGTACGCCTTCATCCAGTCCCAGGCGCTATATGCCGCGCAGCACCGCACGCCTCTACCCCCGACAGGCGACTATATCACTCGGCTGCATAACGCCGTCAAAAACCTGCCGCCAGGGCAAGCGCTAACCTACCTGCAGCAGATTCCCGGCGCCGTGGCACTCGCGCCTCTTTTGGAACTATCCGACGATAAGTTCAACGCCGCGATCGCCGGCGGCCACGCCACCGCCAAACTCCGCGACGCAGATGAGCAAGCCGCACTCGCGAATCAAGAAGCATACGCCAGGACCCGCCAGGCATTCGATACGCTTGCCACAGAAATCGACACCAATCTGCTCAAAGCCATCAATAAGGTTAATGACGCACTGACTGGTTTGGCCCAATCTCTTCAAGGCCACCCCAACATTGCACTCGGTACCGGCGTTCTGGCCGCAGGTGCCGCCTCAGTCGGCAGCTGGTGGGCATCCGCAAAAATCTGGCAAGGCATCAAGTCACTTTTCGGAGCCGGCGCAGCCACTGAAGCCGCCGCAACCGGAGGACTCGGGACCATCGCACTCGGAGGGGCTGCCATTGCCGGCACCGCCTATGCCGGTCTCAGCCTCGAAGAGCGCGCAATTCTCGCCCTCGGCGACTACTTCGGCCTAAAACGCCGTGCCTCCGGAAAGCCCACCCCGACTTCATTCTCCGGCCGCCAGCGCATCATGGATTTTTGGATCTCTCAAGGCTACAGTCCCGGCGCTGCCGCTGGCTGGACCGCGAACGCCCAAGCCGAGAGCAGATTCAACCCGCTCGCCCTCAACGGAAGCCATGTCGGCCTATACCAGTGGAGTTCCGAACGCCGGGCCAGAATCTTGAGTGCCACAGGAATCGATGTCGCCGGCGCCAGTCTCGACGATCAGCTTAAGGCTGCTGCCTGGGAGGCTAAAACTTACGGGCTCGGCGCCGGCAGCGTTCCAGACAATGCCGCCGCTTCCGCTGCGCTTATCAGCAATCGATTCGAGGTTCCCTCCCTGACTCAGGCAGGACTTGCTGCTGAGGCTGCCAATCGAGCCCGAATTGCCGTAAGCTACGGTGTTCCCGGCTCTGCAGGTTCGGTTGCCGATGGAGCAAAAGCCATCAGCATCAAGACAGGCGACATTCATATCCAAACGCAGGCTACTGATGCCCCCGGCATCGCCCGCGCCTTCGGAGACGAATTGAAAAGCCAAATCCGTATGGCCATGAGCAATTTTGACGACGGTGTGCAGTATTGATATGGTTCAGTTCAATTCCACCTCACTCCTCGCAGACGCCAACTTCGGACTCGGGCTCCTTTCTTCCTTCGGTCAGAAAGTCGACGTCGTTGGTATCTACGCCAATGGCTCAAATAACCAGAGCGGCCTTTCCAGTACCGGTCTCAGCAGCAGCATCATTAATTCCCTGATCGGCAACACCGGTGCTACTGCGGCCTTCGGTCAAATGTTCGTCAATGCACGTCCCCTGAAAGCCACGATCCGTGAGACTTCCAAGGTGATGGAACATCCCATTGAAAGCGGTGCGGTAATCGCCGACCATCACATCATCAACCCGGTCGAAATTGAACTGCCGTTGATCGTGGCCTCACAATTTTACCCGGCCACTTACACCCAGCTGCGGCAGGCATTCGTAGACGCCACACTTCTTTCAGTAAAGACCCGCGTCGGTACCTATTCGAACATGATTATTGCTGCGATGCCGCATGAAGAAGATGCGGAAATGT
The DNA here is from genome assembly GCA_035656475.1 of Gemmataceae bacterium. Lineage (GTDB taxonomy): Bacteria > Planctomycetota > Planctomycetia > Gemmatales > Gemmataceae > SIAQ01. Next base: position 7,238 of record DASRSQ010000516.1, read on the forward strand.
TCGATGCCATCACCATTGGCTTGCATCTGAAGCAAGTGCTATTTGTGGTGCCCGGAACTGTTTCAACGGTGCAAAACTTCCAACCGCTCGCACCCGCAAATAGCAATACGATCGGCAGTGGCTTGCAGCAGGCGCTCGCGATTGGTACGCAACTATCCTCCGCCGCCGGCAGTCTTGCCAGTTATGCGGCGCTTTCCCGCAAGGGATTCCGCTGATGCAACAACTCCCGCTTCAGCAATTGCCCAACCAATCATTCTCCGTATTGCTTGACGGCAATCAGTGGACATTTCTTTTCAAGACTATCGAAGACACCACGGTCGCGAGCCTTACGCTCAATGGAACGGATCTTCTCGACAGCGCACGCTGCGCCGCCGGATCATTCCTGATTCCGTCCGAATACGAAGAGGAAGGTAATTTCTTCTTCGTCACCCAGAATCAGCAATTGCCGTACTACACCGAGTTCAACGTCACGCAATCACTGATCTATGTCAGCGCAAACGAGCTTGCCGCGCTCCGCGCTCCGAAATCTTTACCCATCACTGCTGCCGATTTCAATCCCCTCGCTTCGCTTCCTCTGAGATTCACGCCACAAGGCTACACGCAGGCATAGCATGGCCTCAGCATTCGACCCCCGCATCGTCCAAATCGAACTCCAGCTTCCCGGACAGACGGTTACGTTTGACAATCAGAATCCTTCACTAGCTATTTATGCTTCCGGGAGCAAGTTCGGCACAGCCAACATGAATACCTGCGAGTGCAGAATATTCAATCTCACGAAGCAACTTCGTAATCAGATCCTGACGCTAGCATCGCCCTTACTCGCACCTCCGGCGAACAATCCAGCTGCAGCCCTCCCGAATCCACGTCAGCCCGTGATACTGAATCTGAAGGTGGGGCGTGTCTCGACCGGAACATTTCTGCTGTTCACCGGCAACGTAATCACCTGCGAGGTGACGCAGCCACCCGACATAGGCATCGTCCTGCGCTCGCTGACCAACAACTACAACATGAGCCTTCTGCTGGGACTTCAGCAACCCGCTGTCAGCCGACTTTCCGAAATAGCCCAAGTCATCGCTCAAAACAACGGGCTCTTCCTGGACTTCGAGGCCACAGACAAGAACATCAACAACTACTCCTTCACCGGTTCCCTGCAGAACAACATCGTCAAGCTGAACCAGATGGGCGGCGTCCAGGCCGGGGTCGACAATCAGACCTTGTGGGTGATCGATGCCGGAAAGGCTCGCAAAAACACCGGCTTCACCATCACGGACTCTTCTGGAATGGTCGGCATCCCACAGGTTACCGAGCAGGGCGTCACCGTGCGTGTCATGATCAATTCCGCTATTCAAATCGGCGGCAGCGTCACGATTAATAGCACCAGCAACCCCGCCGCCAATGGTACATTCAAGGTGGCCAAAATGGATTACGAGATCGCCAGCCGAGACCAGCCTTTCTGGTACACGTTGCTCTGCTCCAATCTGGGTGTCTTCCAGGGGCAAACCTGATGGCCGACAACTATGCCCCCCCATCTCGCAATCCGGCAGACAATGACACGCTCACCGGGCTCTTGCGATTGGTCTTGGCCAAATTCTTGCAGGCGACAGACGACATGCTACCGGCGAAAGTCATCGCCTACGATCCCAAGGCAAATATGGCTCAGGTTCAGCCCATCATTGCCGTCGTAAGCACGGCGAATCAGATGATTCCCCGTGCCCAGGTCGCCGCCGTTCCGGTCCTCCAGATGAGCGGCGGCGGCTTCATGCTCCGCTTTCCGATTACCCCCGGTGATCTCGGCTGGATCAAATCGAATGACCGGGATATTTCCTTATTCAAGCAGACCTTGCAGCAGGCACAGCCCAACACGCAACGCAAGCACAGCTTCGAAGATGCGATCTTTATTCCGCAGGCCGCATGGAATCTCATCACCCTCGCAGAAGAAGACACTGCCAATGCCGTGTTCCAGAACTACGACGGGTCGGTAAAGATCGCACTCTGGAATGATCTGATCAAGATTCTCGTTCCAAAAGGCGTGGGCATTGGCGGCACACCTGACTCCAATGCAATCCTCGATCTTCAAAGCACCACGAAGGCATTTCTTCCCCCGCGCATGACTGTGCCTCAGCGAGACGCGATTCCGAACCCCCAAGAAGGCATGACAGTCTGGCTTACGGACCTACACGGCTTTTCCTCTTACAACTCCGCCACTCACAGCTGGAGCTAATGCAATGGTCCAGACGCTCGCGCTCAATGGCTCTCATGATCTCGCGCTGAACAGCGCCGGCAGTCTCAGCATGCTTACCGGCGCCCAGGCCGTTGCTGCCGCGTGCCAGACCGCCTGCCTTACTCAACTCGGCGAGTGCGTACTGCAAACCGGTTACGGCCTACCAAACTTCAGCCTGATCTGGATTGGCACGCCCGACTACGCCCTCTGGCAATCCTACCTTGAAAACATCCTTCTCAATGTGCAAGGAGTAACCGGTGTCCAGAGCATTGCGCTTACTGCTGCAAACCACGTTCTGACTTATCGCGCTTTTATTACTACGATCTACGACCAGCAACCCATTCTGGTGCAGGGAAACATCAATGGTTGAAACCGCTCCGTACCAGTACATCGAGACCACCGGCGTCATCGTCCCCGACACATCGGGCATTCTCGCTGAAGTGCAAACCGAGTATCAGGATGTTTTTGGTGCGGATCTCATCGTAACACCGGATACTCCGCAGGGAGTATTGATTAACGCGGAAGCGCTTGCTCGAACCGGCGTCGTGAACAACAATGCCGCGCTCGCCAACCAGATAAACCCAAACATCGCGGGCGGCGTCTTTCTCGACGCGATCATGTCCTTGACGGGAATGCAACGCACTGCCCAAACCCAGACCCAAGTCACCAACGTAACCATCACCGGCGTCTCCGGCACTGTCATACCCCAAGGTAGTCTGGCCAAGACGTCAGCAGGCGACCAGTTCCAAACCCTTTCCAGCGCGACCATTCCAGACGGAGGCACCACTACCGTCAATTTCGCATCCGTTGCCTATGGCCCAATCCCCTGCGGCACCGGAGAACTTAACCTGATCGTCTCAAGCGTCCTTGGCTGGGAAACCGTCAACAACTCCACCTCTGGCACCCTCGGATCCATCACCCAATCCGATCAAGCGGCCCGCGCCCTTCGCCAAAACACCCTCGCCTTTCAGGGTATTTCTTTGGCCGAAGCCATCACCTCGGCGCTCTATGCCGCTGAGGGGGTCACCAGTCTCACTTTCCAAGAAAATGTCTCTCCCAACACGCAGACCATCAACGGTATCAGCATGGTCGGCCACTCCATCTATGCCTGCGTTGCGGGCGGTTCCGACACAGACGTCGCAGCCGCTCTCCTCGAAAACAAAAGCTCTGGCTGTGCCTGGAACGGTGGCACTACCGTCAATGTGCTTGAACCCGCCAGCGGCCAAACCTATGCCGTCCAGTTCGACCGTCCATCGCAAATTGGCATCTTAATCCGAGTCACTTCTCCCAATGGAGATGCACAGAATGTCATTCAGTCAGTGCTCGACTATGCGAATGGCCTGATCGAGATCACCGGGACCAATGGAGTTATCAGCAACGTTCCTGGCTTCGTGGTCGGCGCCGATGTGTCGCCCTTCGAAATCGCCGCCGCCATCGTATCCGAAAACCCAGGCACTTACGTCTCGCAAGTCGAAATCAGCCTCACTTCTCCGATAGCCTACAGCACGGACGTGATCGAGATCGGCGTTAACGAGCAGGCCACCACCCAGGCCTCTTATATCACTGTCGTCACATCATGACGCTGAGCAACGATCCCGCAACGGGCGGAGTTCAGCAGTTTGACTTCAATGTTAACCTGCTTAAGGCGATCCTCTGGCAATATAACGATGCCGCTAATATCCAGGCGATCCTCGCTTTAAAGCAGGATTGGTACGACACAAACGAGGATGACTTCTGGTCCGATTGGCTAGCAAACGTCTTTGATCTGCGAACAGCCAATGAATTCGGACTCTCTGTCTGGTCTGTTATTCTCGGCCTGCCACTGTTCGTTAATCCGCCGATCAATCTCGGGCCAATTTTCGGGTTTGATGCGCAGACCGGGTACAACTTCGACAATGGCGTCTTCGGAGATCAGAACACCTACCAGCTTCCCACCGAGACAAAAAGAATCGCGCTCCGGTTACGGTACTTCCAATTGGTGAGCAGCGGCACGGTCCCCGAAACCAATCGAATGCTGGCGTACGTATTCAAGGAGTTCGGTCAGGCATGGCTCATTGACAATCATGCCATGACGCAGACCTACATTTTCAACTTCCCCGTCACTGCTGACTTACAGTACCTGTTCAATAACTACGACATCCTGCCACGCCCTGCAGGCGTAGCATCAACCTGGATTGACGCAACGCTCCTGTATTGGGGATTCGCGAACGCAGACTACAACTTCGATAACGGCATCTTTGGGAGCTAGGCCATGCCTATTAATGGTTATTTCGATACGCTTTTCGCTGCAAGCGGAGACAAAAACACTGTTCCAGACGGAACCCAACCCAGCGGCACCGTGAGCTACCAGCAAGGTTTCCCGGTACTCTACAGCACCCCTGTTTCCTCCGGCGGCTACAACGTCCCCCGAACCGCCTTCAACCAGGTCTTCTACGACATAACCGCCGCAATTCAGAACTGGCAGCAGAATACGATTGCCCCTTTCATCACCACCACCATGAACGGCGGTACGCCTTACTCATATCCGCAATACGCACTCGTCACCTACGGCGGCGTTGCCTATCAGTCTCTGGTCAACTCCAACACCGACACGCCGCCTTCTTCCAAGTGGATAGTTTTCAATGCCAACACGATTGGCAAAATCTCAAGCACGCAGACGGTCACCGGCACTTCCCACACATTCGTCGCCGCCGACAACATGCTCATGACGCTGCGCTCCAACTCTGGAACGCTGATGACGGACACACTACCCGGCACCAGCCCCGGTGTCATGGCGCTGGGATGGCAGGAGGAGATCGTGAACAACGATGCCTCCGCGCTGTACTTCCTCAGTACTGGCTCTGGGGCCAATCTCAACGGCTCCAGCACGGGCAGCATCGTGCTCGGACCAGGCCAGCGCGCCATCGTCTTCAGCGATGGCTCAAACTACTGGGCCCAAGAGCTGCCCAGCCGGGTGCGTCTCGGGGCCAACACGAGTTTTTACGTCGCAACCACGGGCTCCGACAGCAACAACGGACTGGCATCAGGAACACCCTGGGCCACTCTGCAGCACGCTGCTAACTACATCCAACAGAACGTGGACCTGGGGGGCTTCACCGCGACGATCAACGTCGCCAACGGCACGTACTCCTCCGGCGTGACCTTCACCGGTCCGTTTACCGGCGCCGGGACAGTCGCGTTGTTGGGCAATACCGGTTCGCCGTCCAGTTGCATCATCTCCACCTCCGCCGCCGACTGCATCAAGGGATCGAACTCAGCAGATCTCGTCGTGGGCGGTTTCAAATTGAGTGCCGCCAGCTCTGGCAACGGGTTGTTCGCAACGAGTTCGGCCCAGGTCAGCGTGACCGGGGCGATGGAATACGGCAGCGTATCCAGCAGCAATAGTCAGATCGTCGCGCAGAGCGGGGGCGTGATCTCCATCACCGCCAGTTATACCATCTCCGGGGGCGGGGAATTCCACTGGCAAGGTCTGTATCAGGGCCAAGTCATTTTAAGTCCTAGCCTGACGATCACTCTGACAGGCACTCCAGCCTTCACCGACTTCGCCGCCACCAACAACCTCGGTCTCATCATCGCGGCTTCGCTAACCTTCAGCGGCAGCGCCACCGGCCCACGCTACAACGCAGCGAACAACGGCGTCATCAACACCCAGGGCGGTGGCTCAACTTATCTACCGGGCAACTCCGCCGGTGCCACCTCCAGCGGCGGCCAATACATCTGAGCACTCCCAACATGCATTACCGCACCACGGAAGGAGCGAACCGGACATGAACATCCTGGCCAAGCAAGAGTTCAGCGGCGTTGCGGGCATCGTCCTTGCGAACAACAGCGGCATCAACTACTGCAAATACCGCCTGCACATGATCGGGCTGAACAACAGCGTCGGCGTGTCGGCGGTCCCTACCATCCTCTGCTCGACCAACTACGGCGTTTCGTTCGACGCGGGAAACAACTACCTGTACTACGGGTACAACGCGTGGTACCCGGAAGGGCTCCAGGACTTCGATCAACTCCCCTTCCAGAGTTACGGCGTGGCCCTAACGGCCGACGCAACCTTGTCCCCCGAGACCGGCGCTTGCGGCGAAATGGACATCTACACGGCCGGCGCACTGGCGGGCGTCAACACTCACACCGTCTTCGCGTCCCCCCAGAGCGTCAGCACGGAAGTCTCCGCCGAGGACCTGATCACCGGCCCGATGTGCGGGGTGTGGAGGGGCGCACCCGGCGTGGCGGCCAACGCGTTCAAGGTGCAGGCCAACCGGCAGGGCACGCCGAACGCGACAATAAGCGGGCTCCTCATTCTCGAAGGAATATTGCAACGGTAGGAGGCCA
>DASRSQ010000517.1:0-3586 GCA_035656475.1 Gemmataceae bacterium
CGGCCTCGTGGAAGGAGCGGACCATTTCGCGGAATTCGATGACCTGGCCATGCTCGGCGCCGGAATGCGCGTAGGCGGCTTTCGGGGCGGCGAAGGCAATGCTGTTGTAGCCCCAGAAATTCTTGAGGCCCTGACCGGTCGCTGGATTGATGAAGACGCAGTCGTCCTCGTCGAACTCAAAGACGGGGAGCAGTTCCACCGCGGTGACGCCGAGTTGCTGCAGGTAGGGAATTTTCTCGATGAGGCCGGCAAAGGTGCCCGGCTTGGAGACGCCGCCACTCGGGTGGATGGTGAAGCCGCGCACGTGCAGTTCGTAGACGATGGTGTCCTCGACGGGCGTGACGAGAGGAACGTCCTCGCGCCATTCGTACGGCCGGCGGTAGTACAGGCTGCGGCGATGCGTGCCGCGCGAGGCGAAGCGGCCGTTGAAATGGTGGCCGTTACATCCCCAACCCGCGCCGTCGGAGATCGCCGTGCAGCTCGGATCGAGCAGGATCATCTCGGGATCGAAGCGGTGTCCAAGGCCCATTGGGCCGTCGACGCGCCAGCCGTAGCGAAAAATCGGGGGCAGGCCGTACACGTGAATGTGCCAGAGATCGCCGGTGCGATGTTTGCGCGGATCGAGCTTGATCTCTTCCAGGATTTCGTCGCTGCCGACCGGCTGAATGACGAGGCTGACCTCGGTCCCATGCCGGCACATGAGGACGAAGTTGATGCCGTTGCCATACGGCGTGGCCCCCAGCGGCGTGGACCGGCCGCGGCTGGTGCGTATCGTCGTGGCGACGGGCGTGCGAGGAGTCGATGGTGTCATTGGTCTTGCGGTTTGCGTCACTGCAGGCGTTCTCAGCGATTATAGCATTCCGCGACCATGTATTCCGGTTTTCGGAGATGAATTCTCGGCGAGGCGCTCCCTACAACCGGACGCCCAGGGGTGAGGAGTTTGCGAGCACGCCCCTAGGTTTGCTCGGTCTTACTTGGTCGCGAACGCCGGCTCGGCCTGGATGCCGGTCTCGGGCCGCGGCGCGGGCTCGACGAATGGGATCTCGACGGTGAATGTCGTGCCCGCGTCGCTGCTGGCGACGCGAATCGTGCCGCCGAGGAGTTCGACATAGCTCTTGACGATGGATAAGCCGAGGCCGGCGTGCGGCGTGTCGGCGTGGCGCGACGGGTCGGCGCGGAAGAAGCGTTCGAAGATGTGCTCCAGCGCCTCCGGCTTGATGCCGATGCCCGTGTCGCTTACCGCGAAGCGGACGTGGCCATTGGTGCGCTCGATCTTGAAATCGATGCGGCCATCGGGCTTGTTGTATTCGACGGCGTTGTGCAGCAGATTGGTGAGGATCTCACGCAACTTGTTGACGTCGGTATGCGTGACGATCGGCTCATCGACGTGCAGGCGCAGATCGATGCCGCGCGCCCTGGCGAGCGGCCGAATCAGATCGGCACAACTCAGCGCCAGCTCGGTGACATCGGCGTCGGCGGGACGATACAGGTCGGCGCCGGCATCGAGGCGAGCCAGCGTCAGCAAGCGTTCGACGAGCTGATACATGTGCTGCCCGCTGCCCCGGCATTCTTCCAAGATTTCGCGATATTCCTCGAGCGTGCGCGTCTTGCGCAGGCCGACTTCAAGCGTCGTCATCAGGGCTGCCAACGGCGTGCGCAGCTCATGCGAAATGTCGGCGGCTGCCTGCTTCTCGCGTGCAAACGCCTTCTGCAATTCCAGGAGCGTGGCGGACAGACGCTCGGCAATCGGTTGCAGCTCGTTGGGCAGCTTGGTCGCGTCCAGCGGCAAATGGAAATTCGCCGGCGTGACCTGGCTGACCGCTTCCGACATCTTCGCCAGCGGCGCCAGGCCGAGGCGGATCACGACAAAACCGCCGACCCAGAGTGCCGCCAGCGACGCCAGCCCGATCCAGGCCATCCGCGCACGCAGCTCGCGCAGGTCTTCGTTCGCGGAGTTTTCGAGCTGAGCGAGCTCGCGGTCTCGATCTTTGGCGTATTTCGAGACCTTCGCCTCGATCGGGCCGAGCTCGCTGGCGACCTGGATAAACACGGTTGGCGCGACAACTTCGAAAGGACGAGGCGGCGCAGGCGGGCCCTTGGGCGCAATTCCCTTACCACCACCACCGGCGCCTGGATTTGCCGCGCCTTTGCCTGGGCCCGCATTCGGTCCCTTGCCCGGATTGGGACCACGACGCGGCCACGCCAGTGCCACGCCTGACACGTGTGCCTTCAGCGTCACGCGGCGCACCATCACGCCGGGCTTCAACTCGACGTCGTCGAATTGCTCCGCGAGCGGCGGCAGATCTCGGTACGCCTCCGGCATCGTGAACGAAAGATTCTCCAGAGATTCGGAGCGCTGCATCGACCGGATCGATTTGCCAACCAGACGAAAGAGCTGGAAATACTCCTGCGGATGATCCTCGTCGGCATTTCCGATCAAGGCGTCGGCCCGATCGATGTACGTGAACATATCTTTGCTAAATCGCGGGTTTGCCTGCTGGGCAAACCCCAGCACGCCCTGGTGCACCCGATCGAACACCACGGTCACAAGCCGCATGTTCGCCAGCGCGTGCGCTTTCTGCAGCAATCGACGATTCAGGTCGTCACGGACGGTCTTTTCGCGATGCACGAATTGCGCATTGATGAGCTCGCGAGCATAGGTCTCACGCTCGCGCAAAGAATGAGCCGTCGTCTGGTATGAAAACCACGAGACAGCTCCAAGGGCTCCGGTCAGAAGCACCAGAAAGTACACGATCAAGGAGAGGCGAATTGATCGCATTAGTTTCCTTCTTCCGCCCGCAGCATGTATCCTTCGCCCCAGCGCGTCAGGATCAGCGGTTTGTCGAAATTCTTGTCGATTTTCGTCCGTAGATAGCGGATATAGACATCGACGACGTTCGACGTGTTCTCGTCATACTCGTCGTACAGGTGCTCCCAGATCATCGTGCGCGTGACCACCTTGCCGCGATGAAACGCCAAAAACTGCAACAACGCAAACTCACGCGGCGTCAGATGGATCGCCTGCCCGGCGCGTTTGACCGTGCGTGCCGACGTGTCAATCTCCAGGTCGTGTATCCGCAACACGGGATCCTTGACCTGATGGCTACGCCGAATCAACGCCCGCAGCCGGGCCAGCAATTCTTCCAGCTGGAACGGCTTCGTCAAATAGTCGTCGGCGCCGAGGTCGAGTCCCTTTACCTTGTCGTCGGTGGTGTCCTTGGCGGTGAGCACCAGGATATGGGTGCGAACGCCATCTTTGCGCCATTGTTTCAGCAAACTCAGCCCGTCTACCTTCGGCAGCATCAGGTCGAGCACGATCGCGTCATAGCTGGCGCTGCGGGCCTTGTAATCGGCCTCCTCGCCATCGTCGGCAACGTCGACAGCAAAGTTCTCTTCCTCAAGGCCGCGTTTCAGGGCACGCGACAACGGCTTGTGGTCTTCGACGAGCAATACGCGCACGGCATATCCCCTATCGCTTGCAAAATGATACTCACCAGTATTGTAACATGCTAACAAAATCCCATTAAAGGAAAGTGAAGGCGACTACTCCTGCGTTTCGGAAGTTCGCCCTTTTATGTAGGGTGGG
>DASRSQ010000518.1:0-13278 GCA_035656475.1 Gemmataceae bacterium
CTTCGTGGTAATAAGTACGTGCATGCGGCGGATCCATTTTGGTGGGGACTATTCAACAGGAAATCGGCTTCTGCGAAAAGGGCAAAGCGCAGTAGCCTGACGAGCCGCGACCGTGAGGGAGCGTTCCCTCACGGTTGCAGCTCGGCCCCAGGGATCTGGGCAACCCGGGCAGGATGTGCACGACCGGCTCAAATTCAGCACATTCGTCAAACTCGGACTGATGCGTACCGTTGGAATCGCCGATAAACAGTCATGAAACTGCCCATTCTCCAGGGCTGATCTGATCAAAGCCAAGCAAGTATTCCAGCGGGCGCAAGATGCCGTCGGTGGATCGGCGTTGTCGCGCATCGTCCAAGAAGGAGATACGTTCCATGGTGTGGTCGAACTGGCAAGGAGCCATCTGGCGCGGCGCTGGCGTGATGTTGTTGCTCTGGTCGGGGCTTGCCTGGACGCAGACGCCGGTGCAACCATCCGGCGGGAATAGCAATGAGCCGACCATGGTGGTGCACGAGAACGGCCGGGCAGTCCGCTGCCGCGTGCTGGAAACCTGGGCGCTCCCCGATGGCCGCAAGGCTCATCTTCTCGAATCGGTGGACACGGGCGAGAAGATCACGATCGTCAGCGAGACGATGCCGGGCTCTGGCCCGCTGAATCCGAAGGCAATGCCGATCCGCATTTTTGCCTGGGGCAAGGATGGGAGCGCATCGCCGAAGGGCGCGCCGCTGCCGCCGCATTTACGGCTCGATTCGGGTGTCGTCATCAAGAACGAGATGCCGCAACCGCAAGACGCGGTCGTCCTCGCGGAGGGATCGGGCCCGGTCATCATCAACAGCTCCGATGATTCGGCGCTGGGGGGATCCTTCATCGAACCGGGGCCGCGCGTCATCGAGCGAACGCCGGTGCTGCGCAAGGGCCCGCACGTTCTTGCTCGCTTTTTCCCGAATCGCAACAACCTGCGGCCGGAAGACGGCCAGGTGATCGACATCCCGGCGAACACGTCGCCGACGCCGATCCAGACGATTGACATTCCGAGCAGCAACCCGGTGGTACAGGCCCAGGTTCCGGGCTCGCAGGAAGTGATCGTGCCGTTGAACGAGCCGATGCCGAGCCGGCCCGGGATTCTGCCTGGCAAGATTCTGCCACGCCTGACCGGGAAGCCGAACGTCCAGCAGCAACCGACGTATGTCCCGTCGAATCTGGATCCGCTGCCGCCACTGGCGAAGTCGGAGATGCCGATCCCGCCGGCGAACCTGATCACGCCGCCGAGCACAACGGATGTGGTGGTCAATCCGCAACCGAGTTTCAATCCGTCGGCAACGAAGCCGTCTACGCAGAATCTCTTCACGCCGAGCCGTGGCCCGCTGGTGGAGAAGAGCAAGACGGTGGCTGAACCGAGCAAGCCCTGGCAACCGGGCGATCGCATCAGTTCGTGGTGGAACAAGTCGACGCCGAAAACCGAGACGACCCCCAAGGTCGACATCGCGAAGTCGCTGGTTCCGGCTGACCCGGTGGTCGTGGATCCGAAGGCGACCGGCCAGGATTCGAAGCTCAAGAAGGCGGACGATTATCTCAGCTCGGAGAACAAGCTCGCCGAGAAGAAGCTTCAGGAGAAGATGGAAAAGATCTACAAGATGCCCTTCTCGACCGCGATGAACCCGAACGCGCCGGCCCCCGATTTGAAGAAACCTCGGCCGTCGCCTCTCTCGATTCCTGGTAACAAGAAGGACGATGGCCTCCCGCTCACGAAGGTCACGCCGACGTCGACGCCGAAGGAAGAAGTGAAGCAGCCCGCCCAGGAGGACCTGGAGCCCAAGCGTGCGATGTTCGGCTCGGGCAGCGCGGACAAGGTTCAGCCGCCGGGCAAGGCGACGCTGGATCCGCTGGCAGTGAAGCCCGACCTGGTCAAGCTGCCGCCGCCGACCGCGCGTCAGGACGATCCTCTGATGGCGCCGGACCGCGTGCCGACGAAGTCGAAGGGCAGGATTCTGCCGCCGGTGGCCCACGACCAGCCGGCGCCGTATCCCAATGGCAACGCATGGCCTCCGGGCGCAGCGTCGGTGCTCGCCGCCCGCAATGGTCTGGAGGGACCGGTCGCATTCGTGCCGGTGCCGACGGTGACCGTGCCGGCGCCGAACCGGCCGCCGATGCCGCCGCCGCCGAACATGCCCGAGGCGCCGCAACTCAATGCCAACCTCAACGCCTTTTCGGCGCCGCCCATGCCGCGTGGCGGACCGCAGATGCAGCAACAACAAGGCATGATGCCCGCCCAGGCGATGATGCCTTACGGACAGCCCGTGCCTTACGGTTACCCGCCGATGCCGGCCCATCCGATGAATCCGTACGGCCAGCCGAACATGATGATGGCGCAGGGCATGCCCTACCAGCAGCCGATGATGCCACCGCAAAGCCCGATGACGAACTACGGCCGGCAATACGCGGGCCCGCTGCCGCCGCAGAACCCGTTCGCGCCGCCAATGATGCCCGCTGGTTACGGCTATCCGCCGATGATGCCGCAGCAGCCGATTCAGCAAACCGGCTATCAGCCGAACCCGGCACAGAACGCAGCGCCGCAGCAGATCGATCAATTGATCAAGGTGATGCGTGAAAACGCGTACCCGGCTCAGCGCGAGTGGGCGGCGCAGATGCTGTCGAACTACGAATGGCGGACCAATCCGCAGATCGTGCCGGCGCTCTTGCAGTCGGCCACCCAGGATCCCGCCGCGTCGGTGCGAGCCGGCTGCGTGACCTGCCTGGGCCGCATGCAAGCCGCCGTCGAGCCGGTGTTCGCCACGCTGCACGGTTTGCGTAACGACATCGACCCGCGCGTCCGCAGCGAAGTCGAGCAAGCCTTCACCCGCCTCGGCCAGACACCGACGGCGCCGCAGCGGTAGAGACGAGTGATTCGTGGATAATGGTTCGTGATGGACGATGAAGGAGCGCCCGCAGGAAAGCCTGCGGGCGCTTTCTGTTTTCCAGCGCATCTTCGTTGCTGTCAACCTCTGATGCGAATAGTCTCAAACCAAGTGCAGCGGCATTCGATCGTTGGAGGAACATGCACCAATGGACATTCACGAAGAGGATCGCGTCGTCGCGGCACTTCGCGCGGCGAGTGCCCTCATCTACCCTGGCGTTTCGGACCGGATTGCACTATGCCGGATCGCCGCGAAACTGCTGGGCTGGAATCGCGTCACCGCGAAGAAGTGGACAATCCTCGATCATTGCTATCGACTTGCCCTTCATCGCAAAGTCTGGCTCCGCCAATCCGAAGGAGCGCACGGCCCCTATCCGTTCGGCGACCCACGCCCCATTGCCAGGTATTCGAACGACGAGTTGACCGCCTTCGCTCGTGAGGCGCTCGAAAGAGATTCGACCTCCGCACGAGGCATCGAGGCCGCGAATATCCTGGCCCGCTATCTCGGATTCACCGAAGTGTCTGCTGAGGACCTAGCGGTCCTGGCCGAAGCCGTAAAGGAGTCGGTAATGGGCACACAATCGGAGTGATCTGACTCAAGAAACCATTTGCTTGCGAAGCCTGCTAACACCGACTACAATCGCGGTGATGTGGAAGTGTTCGTTGGGGGCGTTATGCAGCAGAAAGAGCGCCACTACGAGTTCCTTGAGCCTTGGTGGTCTACGGACGGGCAGGATGCACATTTTCACCAGACCTTTTTGGCTCAATTGACGACGGAAGTCGGTCCCGGTCATGTGATGTACGGGCTACCGGTTCGAATCGTCGGGCGCGACGGTGGATCGGATGACACGTTATTCGAGATTCTCGACGGGTCGGGTCGATTTGCGCGCGTACATCTCACGTGGGCGAGGGGCCCGGAGCGACTCCCGTGGCCTGACACGGCGATCTATCCCACCTTCGACGCGTTTGCCGCGGAAGTGATGATCCCGAAGAATCAGGATTATCTTGAGGAGTAGCCGTCGGCCCGAACCGGCAGACGGTCCACGCCATAGGTGGTTTCTCAGCTTGTGCAGGTGTGGCCCGCGTGAGGCCGCTGCGAAGCTTTGTGTTGTAGGAGGGCACACAACATGAGAGTGCTGCGTCGATTGTTCTTGACACGCCTGTTTGGGGAATCCGTTGTGCCAGGAGTGCTCACAGCCGTCGGAGTGTTCACCTTTTTGGCTGGCGTGTTCTATCTGCCGAGCCTCAATCCGACACGCATGGAGATGATGCTTGCGCTTCTTCTGCTGGCCATTTTCGCAATGCTCTGCCATGCGGTTGGGCAGCTTGCGGTACTGATCGAGCGGTTGGGATTTAAGAACACCGAACCAAGCACTGCATCGAAGCGAGATGCCGAATAGCGAGAGTGCCCGGTGCGTCACGAATCGGAACACACGCGGAAACGGTTGGAACAATTGAGTTCGACCGTTCTTCTTTTATAATGCTGGATACCCGCCAATTCCGGAGATGATGCAATGCGTCGCGTCGTGATTTTCGCCACCGCTTTGGTCTGCCTTTCTCCCATCGGCCTCGCCTCCGCGCAGGACAAGAAGGAAGAAAAAGTCCTCGGCAAGACCATCAGTGAATGGATCACGATTCTGCGCACCCACGAGAATGAACGATTTCGCCAGGCCGCGTTGAAAGCTCTGGAGGTTGGCAACGAGGCTCATCGTTCCGGACGGGACGCGCTGATCGACGCGTTGGAAAAGGACAAGAGCGTCCGGGTGCGCCGTGAAGCCGTCGAAGTGATTGGCCGCATTGGTCCGGATGACTTCAAGCCTGGAATGAAAGTGCTCGTCAAGGTCTTGCACGAAGACAAGTCGGACGAAGTGCGCGAGGCCGCTGCCCTGGTGATCGCCAGTGACCGGTTCAAGGTGCCCGCTCAGCAATATGTCAGTGACCTCGCCGACGCGCTGAAGGACCCGCACGTCGGCACGCGGATCGCGATCGCCGGCGCCCTGCGCACCCTGGGGGAACGCGCAAGCCCGGCATTTCCGACGCTCTTCACGGCCGCCAAGAATCCGAAGGAAGCGCTCCAGGTCCGGATCGCCGCCGTGCAGACGCTGGCCCGTCATGCCAAGGGGGATCCGATGACGCTACCGATGCTGCTTGACCTGGCCGGCCCGGAGAACCCCGCCGGCCTGCGCGAAGTTGCCATCGATGGCCTCGGACGGAACGGCAGCGACTCGGAGGCCATTCCCACCCTGCTTGCCAAGGGGCTCGAGGAGAAAAACCTCGAATTGCGCAAGGCGTCGGCTGTTGCCCTGTCCATGCTCGGCGAGCGGGCGAAGCCCGCCTGGCCCGCGATCAAGGAACACGTCGCTGACAAGAAGGAAGATAGCGCGATCCGCAATCACCTCATCCGCGTCGCCGGCACGCTGGGCAAGACGAATGCGGAGGCCATCGCCTCGTTGACCGCTGCCGCCAAAGCGGATGAATCGACGGAGAACCGCATCGCCGCGATCCAGGAGCTCGGCGCCCTGGGCACGCTGGCGAAGACCGCCGCCGCCAGCCTGACCGAGATCGCCGCGCAGGATCCGCGCGCTGCCGTCCGCGAGGCAGCGACCAAGGCGGTCAAGCAGATCAATCCGTAAATCGGGTTGCCCATTTTGCTCCACTGCAAAGGGACCGAGCACTCCGTGGGGGCAAAGACAAGGCACACAGAGTGTGCCTACTGCGTGGCGACGTGTTCGTCGGCCAAGACGGAGTTCGCATTTGTCAGCACAAGCGGTTTCCGAAAACTGGTGGCCGGACGACGAGTATGTGCCTTACATCCAGGCCGAACAGCGACTATATGCATGGGTCTTGGCGAAAGTCGGCGGTGTTGAGCCAGGTGAAGCCATGCGTCGAGGTATTGCTCGCTTCCACTATGAATCGATGGAGGAACGCGGGTTGATCACGCACGCGGGAGCTTGGCAAATTGCGATGTGCGATCTGTTCGGAGATCGCCGCCGCGAACCAAAGGACTTCGGATTAGCTGAAGAGTATGAAGCCGAGGTCAGGCGATTATTCCATGGTGACTAGACCACGCGTGCCTGCCTGCAACGCTGCCAGAATCCGTCGCTGGCGCATCCCTAATCGAAGCACACCCGGCAGCCGTAGTATTCGGTCCGCGTATCCGGCGCAGCGAAGTTGCGATTGGCGGAACGGCAGAAGATGGGATGGCTGCCCCACGAGCCGCCGCGCAGGACGCGGTTCTTGCCGGACTTCGGGCCTTGCGGATCGATGACGTCCTTCGCGGCGTAGCCGCCGTGCCAATCCTGGCACCATTGCCAGACGTTGCCGTGCATGTCGTGAAGGCCCCACGCGTTGGCCGGAAAGCTGCCGACCGGCGTCGTCTTCTGGCGGTTGACGCCCTTCTTGCCGGGGCCGTAGATGAAGTCGCCGTTGTAGTTGGCCTGATCGGTGGCGAGCGTCGCGCCGAACGAGAACGCTGTCGTCGTACCGGCCCGGCATGCGTACTCCCATTCGGCCTCCGTCGGAAGCCGATACGTCCGCTTTTCCATGGCGCCGAGCTTCTTGCAGAATGCCTGGCAATCATTCCACGACACATTGTCGACCGGCAGATTCTTGTCCGCCTGCCCGCCGCTCGGGTTGTTGCCCATCACCTTTTGCCATTGCTCCTGCGTGACGGTGTGAACGCCGAGATAGAAGCCGCGCGTCAGCTTGATCCGGCGCTGGATCTCATCATCGCCGCGGCCTTTTTCCTTGCCGGAGCTGCCCATGACGAATTCGCCCGGCTCGATGCGGACGAACTTCATGCCAATCGAATTCACAACGGCCTTCGGCTGCGTCGCGTCTTGGCCTACGGTCCAGGACGCGCCGACAAGCACCAGCGCAACCATCGCCAAAGCAATCACCTTGGTCATGAGGATTCTCTCAAAACTCGGCGGCGTTTAACCCGAACTTGCGGGCGAGCCCGCCGATGATGGGAATGAACTCCTGCGATTTGCTCGAAGGCAAGTTGAAGCACAAGGACCGCGGGTAGCGTTCCAGAATATACGGGCCGTCCGTCTTTTGCTTGCCAAGCCTATCCGCCACAGCAGTCAAAAAATCGGCGAAGTCGAAGTCCCCCATGCTGGGATGATCTCCCGTCTCCGCCCACACCTCGCGGATCGCGCTGAAATTGATTTGCAGTTTGCGGCGCTTGGCCGGCGTGTCGAACTTCTTACTCCATGACCAGACCACAAGGTTGACACTCATGGTGGAAAGCCTCCTTCCTGGGATGCGGCTTATCATACCGAGGTAGTTGACGACTAACATTACGATTTACCCATGTCGGCGAAAGTCGATTGCGACCGCCAGATAGCGTTTTTATCATAAACCTTGCGCCGTCGCCGAGTTGGTTCGATCGCATCTGACGCAGTCGCTCGGCCTGCGCACTCAGCCGAGAACTCGTCATGGCCATTCGCATCTCCTGCCCGTCATGTGACGCCTCGCTTTCCTTCGACGACGCCAAGCGCGGCAAGAAAGTGACCTGCAAAAAATGCGACGAATCCTTCACCGTCCCCTCCGCCAACGGCAAGGCCAAGGCAGAATCCTCCGCGATTCAGAATGGCCGCAAGATCAAGGCGAAGTCGTCCGCCAGGGACGACGATGACGAAGACGACGAGCGCCCCGCCAAGAAGAAGAGCAAGCCAGAGCCGAAAAAAAGTGGGCTGGTGCTGATCCTCGCAGGCGTCGGCGTGGTGCTGTTCCTGGTGTGCGGCGGCATCGCGGGAGTCGGCGCCCTTCTCGTCCATCGCGCCAGGCAGGCGGTCGGAGAAATCCCCATTGCGGAGTTCAAGGACGCAATGGAGAAGAAGGGAGACCTGGACCGGAAAAAAGACGGCGAGCCGAAGAAGGATGGCGAACTCAAAAAGGATCCGCCGAAGATGGATCCGGATCCGAAGTCGGGCCCGCCGGCGTTGTCGGCGGAGTTGCAGCGTGTCAAGCAAGCGACGGTATACCTGTCCGCGCAACTGCCGGGCGGGGGACGCTCCGAGGGGAGCGGCTTTCTCGCCTTCGAGCCCGGCCTCGTCGTCACGAACGCCCATGTTCTCGGCATCGTGGACCCGAACGCGCCGCCACCGACGACCATCGAAGCCACCTTGAATCCCGGCGAGCCGAACCAGGCGAAAATGCCCGCGACGCTGCTGGGCTTTGATCCAAAGCTCGACCTCGCAGTGTTGCGCGTGACGAGTCCCGCCCTACCCGCGCCCCTTCCGCTCGAAGATTCCGCGCGCATTGCCCAGGCGCTGCCGGTGCAGATCGCGAGCCATCCGGTCGAATTGAACATGCGCCGGCCGTTCACGTTCACGCCCACCACGATTTCGATGCTGAAAAAATCGCCGGCCGGCAACGTCGATGAATTGCAGGTCGGCGCCGGCATCGGCCGCGCCAACTCGGGGGGCCCCGTCGTCACGCCCGCCGGCATGGTCGTCGGCATCGCGGGCAATGATCCGCAGGCGCGCCGGGCCACGTCCGGCGATCTCATCAAGCGCTTCCTCAGCGGCAGCGTCGGCGATGCCACCATTGGCAATGTCGTCAAGGCTGGCCCCGACACGAAGGCGCCGGTGAGCTATCCGCTGATCGATCCGCTGCAGCGGATCAAGGAGGCGCGCATCGAAGTCTGGTCCGGGGCGCCGGGGGCGAATCGCCCGGCTTCGCTCGCCCAGCCGGCGCCGCTGCCGGGGGACGGCGCGCGCAAGGCAATCCCGCTGGGTTTGCTGAAAAACACTGCGAGCGGCGACGCTGTTCTGCCCGTGTCGATGCCCCCGGGCCAGGTCGTGTGGTTGCAGCCGGTGATCGTGCTGAAGGACAATACGACGCAATGGGGCGTCGCGACCAGCATCATGCCGCCGACGCCGTCGCCATACGATTTGCGTCCCGCCAATCTCACCATCAAGCTGTACGATCCGAAGGATCGCACGGCGACGATCAATGCCACCTTTAGCTCGGCTACTGCAAAAAAGAAGACGGTCACTCGTATCAACGTCAGCGTGCTCGAACACATGGAAGCGGGGCCGAACAACACCGCTCAGATGAAGACCGCATTCGGCTACCTGACCAGCTCCGTCGAAACCGACGGCCAGAATTTCCAGACACCCAAGACGACGTTCGACCTCGTGCGTCCCCTTGCGCCGACCTATAACGTGGGCTCCGCCAACCAGATTGCCAATCGCCTTTATCGCCAGCTCGATCTGAAGCTTCCCAAGGAAGCGAGCGATCCTGCCGTGAAGCTGCAATACCAGATCGCCACGGCCTTCGAATCGGGTTTCCTGTCGATGCCCAACAAAACCGTGAAGCCGGGCGAGACGTTTCAGACGATGGCGAACATCAAGATTCTCGTGAAGGGCAAGACGCAATCGGCAATCCTGGACCTCGTCGGCACCTACGAAGGTTTCCTGAATCGCAACAGCCGCACCGAGGCGATCGTCACCGTCAAGGGCAAGCTCAACGGTCTCGGCGATCCCGATCTGAGACGCTACGAAGGCCCGGTCACCGGCACCATCGGCTTCGACGAATCCGCGGGCTATATCTCGTCAACCCAGCTCAAGATCGGCAACGCCGGCCTCAACAATGTCACCATCGACCTCGACGTCAAACGCACCAGCGGCAACACAGGCAACATCCAGCTCGTCCAGGACACGCCGACGCCGCCCAATCCGATGGACCCCAATCCCAAGAATAAGACGAAGACCCTCTTCGACCAGAAAGGCACCATGGTCGCGACCGGCAATTTCGATCCGCAGTTCAGCGATGCCAAGAAGAAGCGCTTCGCCCACAAGCAGGACATTCCCTTCAAGATGGAAATGGGCAAGACCTACACCATTCAGGTCACGAACGCGGCTTTCGATTCGTATCTAAAACTCTCGGGACCGCCGGGGCTGGTCGCCCAGGGCGGCGGGGCCGGCAATTCTTCCAAGCTCACCTACCGCGCTCCGATCACCGGCCTATTCGTCCTCAGCGTGATCTCGCACAACGGCCGAACGGGCGGCTATCATCTGAAGATTCAGGAATCGCCGTGACATCAGGGCCACAAGCCCGACGCGTGAGCGAGCGAGCACTTGCAAGGACATCCTCGCTTACGCATCGGGCGTGTGGCGGCGACATCAGATCTCAAACAGCTCCGCAAGCCCGGCTTCCGCGATTTGCAATCCGGTCACGTATTCCCCCTTTTCGGTCCAGGCGCGGACCTTTTCCTCGCGGGAGCCGAACAGGCGGACCTGCAACTCGTCGACATCTTTTTCGATGCTTTCGAAGTGTTTCGACCACAGCGTTGCTTGATGCGCCTCGACGCGCTTGTCGCTCTGCCAGCGCATGCGGTGAAAGAGGAGCGTGCTGTAGCGGGTGACGAGCCGGCGCTGGCAGGCAGCGAAGATGAGCAGCGACGCCGACGAGCATTCGCCGAGCACAATGCCAGTGCATTGCAATTCGCGTCGCCGCATCAGCGTGGTGATCGCCAGGGCGCCGTAGACGCTACCTCCCATGCTGTCGATGTAGAATTCGCACTCGCGGCGCGGCTTCGCTTCGAGCAGTTCCTTGACGACATCGTTCTCCCAGTCATCAACCTCGCCGATCAAGGCGATCTCGAGCGGCTTTTTGCGTTTCTTTTCGGTGGTCATGTTCTCTCTTCGGGCGGTGATTGTGGCGCCGGGTCGGGCGGGGCTCCTGGCCTCCCCTCGCCCTCAGGGAGAGGGGGCGGGGGTGAGGGAATCTCTTCTTCGGGCTGTTCCTGCAAGCCATCGCAGCAATGGATCTCGCCCTGCCCCTCGCACTCGGGGCATGGAACGAGCCGTCCCTGAAAGTAGAACAGCCGATGGCCATGACACGTCGGGCAGAGCATGAGACTCCTGGTAATCAAACGCCGCACGCTACCTCGCTTACTCGCCTACAGCACAAGCCCGCTGCGTAAGCGAGGGATCGCGCGTTACCTCGCTTGCGCGCCGGGCTTGTGCAACTATAAGCCCGCTGCGTAAGCGAGGGATTCGCCGCAAGCGGCATCATCTTTTTGCCAGCCACGCCGCCACTTCCATCGGCGTCGACGGCTCCGCACGTACCACTACTCCTTTGCGGTAGATGCGATCAAGTGTATGCTGGTCGACGCGGCGATTGAGGCCATCGACCATGCCTTCCAGTTGCACATTGCGAGCGGTCGCGGCGAGGTCATTGATGTCGCCCTGCGTCAACGCGCCCGGGATGATCGCGTCGTGCGGCAAGTAGCAGAACGGGCTATCGAGGACCGAGCGGTAACTGACCAGACCGCCGCGGCCGTAGACCGCTGTCACCTTGTCGCCGCCGACTGCGCCGCCGAGCAGTGCGAGCAAACTGCCCATCGGCTCCGACTGTTTCGGCATGTTGCTGACATCCAACGGCTTCGCCAAATTGGTTTCCGGATCGTTCGTCGGCGCGAACGAATCGCCCCACAGGGCGATCGTCTTGAAGCCTAGCTTGGGCATCGCGTTCATGACGGTGAGAAGTTCCTGCAACTGTACGCCGGGCCCGGTCTGGCCATGCATCAGCAGCGACGAGGAGTACGACGTACCGCCGCTCTGGCGTCCGCGTCCGTCGGCGGCCGTTTCGCCGGTGCCGCGGAGATCGACGAGGCACACCGCCGCCTTGTTCTTGAGGAGCTGCGCGATCGTCTCTGCGCGATGCTTGAGGAAGCCTGCCTTGCCGTCCTGGGCGATGCCGATGACGACATGCGTGATCTTGAGCTTGTTCGCGGGCCGCAGCAGCACCATGGGCACGGCCAGCGTCGGATCGCTCGGATGCCGGACGATTAGCTTCTCCATGCGGAATCCCGCGTTGTTGGGCTGTCGTGCCGCATCCGCGACGCGCTCGATCTCGGCGTCAGCGAGCGATTTTGCCGAGATGCCGAGCGTGGTTCCCTTGCTCGACTTCATTTCCTGCAAAATCTCGTGCAGCAATTTCGGCTTCAGCGTCTTGCGGGCCTCCTCGGTCCAGCATTGCAGCTCCGCCGACGTGAAACGTTTCTTGTTCTCCTCCGGAATCGGCAGACCGAACCATTTCGTCAACGTCGGATAGATCGCCTTGCGATGTTCGAAGCCGATGTTGTTGCAATGCGTCGATTCCGGCGGCCGGCCCTTGACGGAGCCGCGTCCGCTAGATGACGCGAGCTTGTCCGCCGCATCGTAGAAGCCCCAGATCTTTTGAAAGCGAGCCCAGACCGGATCGCGCTTGGCGTCCCAGGCAAACTCGTGGCCGTAGACCAGGCCACGCGGCGCGATCGAGCCGACGATCAGCCAGGGCAAGAAACCGTCGCGTGCGGAGAGAAAGAGGTTGCGCGTCGACTCCCACGAGCCGCCTCCCATGTAGTTGAAGGCAAGTTCCGCGTCGTCGCCGAGCTTGCCTGTCTCGGGTTGCGGGCCGCCGAAATTGAACGGGGCCGCCGCCGTGACGCGTTTGTCGAGGGCGGCGAAGACCGCGCACGGATCGCCGCCGCCGGCGACGGAGCCGAAGACCATGATCTTGGATTTGTCGATATTGGGCCGCTGATAGAGGACATCGACGCCGCGCATCAGGTCCCAGACCAGCCAACCCATCAGGCTCTCGCCGACCAGGGAGAGCTGCAGGTTGCTGTTGTATCGGAAGCGATAATCCTGGCGCGACACCTCGTACTTCTCGGGATAGGAGGACGCGTTGACGAACGGATGATTGCGGCGCTCGCCGTGCCCGAGCATGTCGGGGATCAGCACCAGGCAACCCTGACGGGCCCACATCAGGCCCATGTCCTGGAGTTCGCCCTCCGTTTTCGGATTGTGATGGCTGTGAACGAGGATGAAGCCGGGCATCGGCTTTTCGGTCTTCTCCGGCACATAAAGATTCGCGGTCACGAAGAAGCCCGGCCGGCTTTCGTAGAGGATGCACTCGACGGTGCAGCCGTCCGCCGGAAGCTTCTTGGTGGTGACGACCTTGACACTCTTCGGCGGCTCAGGGAATTTACCTAGCGAGGCCTTCAGCTTGGCGAGCCGGGCGTCGCGGAAGGCTTCCCAGTCGGCCTTCGTCTTGATGGCGCGCCACGCCTCGACATCCTTGCGATTGGTCTCATCGCGCAGCTTGCGGACCGAGTCCCAGCGCAGCTTGGCCTCCGCTGAGTCGGGCGCGAAGACACGGGCATCGAGCTTTTGCAGCGCCTCGATCGTGGCTTTGTCCTGAGCCATCGCATGGGTGACGATGAATAGCGATAGTGTGATGGCGAGAAGCGTTCGCATGGCAAATCCCCCCCGGAAATTGTCAACGGCGAGCCGTGCCGCGTGAGCGGCCGGGTTACGGACAGAATCGGCTCCCCTCTCCTTTTGGGAGAGGGGTTGGGGGTGAGGGCT
>DASRSQ010000519.1:0-7168 GCA_035656475.1 Gemmataceae bacterium
ATTGCGAACCCGCGGTCACGAGGGTTGCGGTGAAGCTGCCGACGCCATTGGTCAGGCTGCCGCTTGCAGGAAGCTGGACCGCGGCGTTGGTGTCCGAGCTGCTGAAATCGACCGAGCCCGCGAAAGCGGCGGCGGTGTTGCCGTAGACATCTTGCGCCGTGACAGTGAAGGAGAACGAGGAGCCTGCCGTGATCGAGGCGGGCAAGTCCGTGACTGCGAAGTGGTCGGCAGTGGCGGCGGTGACAGTGATGGAGTTGCTGGTGCCGGAGTGCGTGCCGTCGCTGGCGCTGATGGATTGACTGCCCGCAATGGTGAGGATGGCAGTCACGTCGGCCACGCCGTTAGTGAAACTGGCAGTGGCCGGTAGGACGCTGCTCGTGCCGCTGTCAGTGCTGGCGAGATCGGCGCTGCCGTTGAAGTCCGTAACGGCGTTGCCGTAGGCGTCCAGTGCGTCGATCTGGAAGTCGAACGAGTTGCCCGCGGTTGTGGTGCTGGGCGTGCCGCTGAATGCGAAATGATCGACGGCGGCGGCCGTGACGGTGATGGTGCCGCTCGTGCCGGTGATGGATGAGTCGGCGGTGTCGGTGGCGGTGACGGTTTGATTACCGGCCGTCTTGAGCGTGACGGTGAACGTGCCGACGCCGTTGATGAGCGTGGCGTCCGCCGGCAGGCCGGCCTGGGTGTCGGAGCTGGTCAGATGCACGGTGCCGGTGTAGATGGTGGCAACGCTGCCGAAGGCATCAAGGGCCGTAACGGTGACGGTGGTGGTGCCGCCGGCGGTGACGCTGGTCGGGCTGGCCGTGACCTGGAAATGCGTCGCGTTGCCGAGCAGCGTGATATCCACGCCGTCGGTGTTGTAGGACACCATCGGCAACAGGTTGAGCGGGTTGTTGACGACGTTGACATTGGCAAACGTGCCGCTGATGTTGGTGCCGGAGATGACGTGCAGGGCAGTGCCGCTGGCGGCAAGGCCGCTGAGATCAAGCGTAAGCGTGGAGGTGCCGCAGAGGGTGAGGGCATTGGAACCGGTGACGAGCTGATCGTAATCGGTGCCGGCGGTGGCGAAGCCGGTGATGCCGATGACAAGATTGCCGCCGTTGCTTAGATCGGTGGCGCCGCTGGTCAACTTGCCGTTGGAGGAAACCGGATCGCCGGGGCTGACGGCGCCGCCGGCAGTAACGCTGGCTGCCGTGCCAGCGCCGCCGAGGGTGCCGTTGGCCCCGATGGTGGCCGACGAGGTGATCGACCCATCAACGAGCAGCGCGCCGGCGTTGACCTGCGTCGTACCGGAGTAGGTGCTGGCGCCGGTAAGCGAGAGTGCGCCGGTGCCGGCCTTGATCAGGTTGCTCGAACCGGTGATATTGCCGGCGTAGCTGGAGTCCGCATTCTGGGTGACGGTGACATTGCCGGTGCCCATGACGATGTTGCTGTTGCCGCTCAGAGGGCCGGTGACGCTGATGGCGCCGGTGTTGCTCGAACCAAGGTTGCCGTTGAGCGCCACGCCGGTGGTGCCGGTGAGGTTGATGACACCGTTGTTGATATTGGCGGTGTCGGCCGCGATGGTGAGCTTGGCAGTGCTGGCCAGGTTCAAGGAGGGGCCGGTGCCGGTTTGGCCGCTGACGGCATTCGTGATCGCGGTCGTGAAGCCGCCGTCGATTGCGTCGGTGATGTAGACGTTGCCCCAGTTGGAGTTGACGACCACGTTGCCTGCCGAAACGCTGATGGGGTTGGCCGAGGCCCCGATCGCATCAGCCACCGCAGTGGCAGTGATGCCGACATCGAAGAGGACGGTGCCGGTGGCGCCGGCATCGAAGACGGCCCCAGCCGCCTGAACGACCTTGCCCGCTTCGGCGGCGATGCCGTGGGGAATGCCCTCGAGAACGATCATGCCGCCATCGCCTGTTTTGATACTCCCCACGGTCAGGATGGCCGGTGTTCCCTGGTCGCCGGAAATATCGAGATAGACCGCCTGCGTGGTCGGCGTTCGGCTCGCCGGCGCGACATTGGAACTGGTGGTATTGGTGGTCACGATGGACGAGGTGGCACTCATCGTGAGCGTTTGCCCCGCGGTGGTTTGGTCGCGGTTGGCCTGCATCCAGACGGTGCCGCTGAAACCCGTGCCGCCGATTATGGTGTTGGAGCCGGAGACATCGATATTGTCGTCGGAAACAAGATAGATATTGCCGCTGACCGCGCTGACGCTGCCGGTGATCCACAGATTGTGGCCGGTGGCATTGGCGCTGGCGACGCGGATATTGCCTGAGCCGGTGGCGCTGGCGCCAGCGAGGGTGAGGTCGGTGCCACCCCAGTCGGTGAGATAGACGCCGCCATCGCCGGCATTGAGCGTGAAGTTGCTGCCCCCCGCAACGCCGTCGGTGCCGAAATTCGTGGCCTGAATGGGTACGGTGTTGGTGCCGATGGCGCCGCTGCCGCTGGCGGTGAAGACATAGTTGGCGGCCTTGATGACCTGGGTGGGGGCGTTGCCGCCGTTGGCGATACCGAGTTGCGAGTCGTCGAAAGCGGTGGTATCGGTGTTGAGGATGCTGCCGCCATTGCTGTTGACGGTGATGGTGCCGCCGGAGTTGCTGCCGACGCTTATGACGCCGAGGTTCGCGTTGCCCGTGCCGCCGCTGCTGGTATTGACCGTGATGGAGAGAGCACTGGAGGTGGTGTTGGTGGTGGTGATGGTGACGGCAGCGGCCTGGTTGAAACTTCCGGTGCCGGTGCCGGCGGTGTTGGCGCTAAGCGCGATCGTGCCGCTGCCGGCATTGAGGTTGGCATTGAGATTGAGGGCGCCGGCGCTGGCGAGCGTGATGTTGCCGTTGGTGGTCGAGATGGCGGTGGGGATGGTGAGGTCGCCGCTCTGATCGAGCACGCTGACATTGGCGCCGGCGGCGGCCGAAACGGTAACGCTCGAAGTTCCATTCTGCTTGAGGTACACGCCGCCGCTGCCGCCGCTGGCGGTGATCGTGGCGGCCTGCGTGCCGATGTTGTTGCTCGACGTGCCGATGGCATTGGTCGCGTTGATGCTCAGAGTGGAAGCGCCGAGACTTTGCGTGCCGCTGGAGGCCACGGTGGCCACACCGCTGATGGTTGCGCTACCGGCGGCGGAGATGATACCGTTCAGCGTCAGCGTCGCAGCGGTATTGATCTTGAGGCTGCCACTGGACACGGTGAGACTGCCGACCGTGATATCGTTGGCCAGGGTGCTGGAGAAAGTGACGGTGCCGTTGCTGGCGCCGGAACTCATCGTCAGGGCGCCGCCAATGGTGAGGTCATCGCCCGGATTGACGAGGACATTGCCGCCGCTGGATGCAACGGACCCGCCGCCGTCGAGCGAAAGAGCGTCGGAACTGGTGATGGAGACGCCGTTGGCGCCGCTGATCGAGCCATCATCGGTGACGCCGGTGAAATTACTGATGGCAAAGGTTCCGCTGGTGCCAGCGGTTCCGGTGACATCGAGCGTGCCGCTGCCGCTGATGGAGACGTTGGCCGAGCCGGCATCCAGGCCGGCAAGCGTGTCATCTCCGTCGCTGAAATTCAGGATGACATCGGTGATACTCGACGACGGGCCCGACGCGACTCCGTTGGTAATGATCCAGCCGGCGGCGATGGCATTGTTGGTCAGGGCGATATTGCCTGCCGCGTCCGTGAAGGTATAGGTGTTACTCGTGTTCGTGACGGTCAAGCTACTGTTGATGCCGGTCGCGCTGCTATAGATGACATGGTTGTTGGTGACATCGATGATCAACGGGACAATTGCGGTCACCGTCAGGATCACGTCATGGTTGGCGTCGCTGGTATCGACGGAGAAGATGTAACCGGATGCCGCGAAACTTGCGCCGTTCGTGAAGCTGCCGCCGACGGTGCCCCCCGACACGTTTTGGATGATGGTGAACGAATCTCCCACACTGAAGCCGGAGGCCGCGTTGACGACCAATGTCGCGTTGGTCAGATCAATCGTGCCCGTCACTTTGAGCTGGTCGTAACCGGACGATACCGTCGTGGAATTGAGGTCGACGGCGAATTGCCCTCCCGAGGCAAAGGTGAGGTTGCCGGTACTGAGGATCGTCGTGCCGTCGGGATCGCCGGGACTGATGGTGCCGCTCACCACCACGGAGCCGTTGATCGAACCCGTGCCAGTGAGGGTGCCGTTGCTTGAAACCGTGGCGCCGCTGGTGGCAGACAGGCTGCCGTCGTCGAGGAGCGAGCCGCCGCTGACGGTGGTCGAGCCCGAGAAGCTGCTGGAGGAAGTCAGCTTCAGCGTGCCGGCGCCGGCCTTGGTGAAGTTTTGGCTTCCCTGGATGGCGCCGTCGAAGGTCGAGTCGGGATCTTGGGTAACCGTGAGCGTAGTGCCGCTCCCTGCGGTTATTGTGCCCGTCCCTGCCAGAGGTCCCGAAATGTTGATTGAGCCGGTCGTCGCGCTGCCGAGGGTTCCGCTGACAATGATGCCTGACGCGCTGGTTAAGTTGATGGCGCCGCCGCCCGCGGTCTTGGCGCTCACGACGGTAATTGCGCCGTTCGTGGCCGTTACATTCAACGTGCCAGCGACGTTGCCCGCGACCGTTGCGGTGAGCTTGGTGGCAGTCGTGGCGGTGATGTAGATACTGTCTGTCGCCACATCCTTGGAGGAAGTGTTCGTGGCACTGATGTTTCCTGCGGTGATTTTGATAGGGATGGCCGAAGTGCCGATGCCATTGGTATCAGTTGATCCAGTTGTCGCTTGCGCCGTCAACTTGACCGTGCCATCTGCGCCGGCATTCAAAACGACGCTGGCTGAGTTGGCAACGATCTGTCCTTGGCTGGTGGATTGGACGGAATTGTGCAATCCGCTGGTGGGAACGGTCGTGGCGGTAATGGTGCCACCATTTCCGACCGTGATATTGCCGAGCGTCAATGTGCCTGCAACGGTGCCGCTAACACCGCCAAAATCCTCCAGGATCACAGCACTGGCGCTGGTACTGGAGGTGGTAATGGAGCCTGTGCCCATGTTGAGCGTGCCGGTGTTGCCAGTATCTCGATTCCCAGCAATGTAGACGGTGCCGGAGAAACTAGCGCCGCCGACTGCGCCCGAGAGGACGAAGTTATCGTCGGCTGCGAGCAGGATGTAACCCGATCCAGTATTCACAGGACCACTAACAGTGAGGTTATGACCGTTAGCATTGGCAACGGTCACGAGAATGTTGCCGGTGTTTGTGGCGCTGGCTCCGGATAAGGTGAGGGTCGCGCTACCAACGGTCCCCCAGTCGACGAGATACACGCCGCCATCGCCAGCGGTTGCAGATGCAGTCGCACTCGCGGGAGAATTCAGCTGAAGAGGCCGCGCTTCCGTGCCGACGCCCCCTGTGGCACCGCCGGTGTTGCTTGTAGTGAAGGTGTAGGTCTTCGCCGAGATGAGTCTGGTAGGTGCGGTTCCACCGTTGCCCTTTTGCCCTGTCTGAAAGCTATCGAGGGTATTGGTGCCCGCGTACACGATACCACCTCGGAACGTCGACACCGCAAGCGTGCCTGTGGTAGCAGTGATGCTGTCGATGCTGGCATTTCCCGTGCCCCCACCCGTCGTATTGACCGTAATCGCGACTGCGGTGGCAGTGGTGTTGGTAGTAGTGATTGTGCCACCGGTCTGCGACAGACCATCCGAACCGCTACCGTCCGAGTTCGCGGTCAGAGCAATCGCGCCGCTGCCTGCATTGACGTTCGCGGCCAAAGCCAGGTTATTGGCGCTTGAGAGAGAGACGGCGCCGCTGGTTGATGTGATCGCGCCGTTCACCGTCAGATTACCAGTTCCGGTGTTCGATACAGTAATGGCGGTAGTCGTGGTAGTGAGCGGGCCGCCGATAGTCAAACCACTGCCCGTATGGCTGATATTCAAAGTCTGTGCGGCCAGAACCACACCTGTGGCAGAAACAACATCGTTGCCGTCGCCAAGGTTCAAGGTGATGCCAGTGACGCTGGCGGTGGGCACATTGACCGTGTTCGTGCCGCTGCCGGTGGCGCCGCTGATGCTGGTGGTGATCGTCTCCGCGGAGTCCGTGAAGACGAAGTTGGATCCGCTGATGGTGACGCTGAGATTATTGTTGATGCCGCTCCCCGCCGTGTAGGTGAGCGTGGTGGTGCCGGCAAGGGTCGCGGGCGCAAGACGGGATTCGAGAAATTCGAATCCCAGACGATACGATCGGCGACGCTCTTGCCGATTGGCCTGGCGCCGGACAACTCCAAAACGGCGCATCACCTTGCGAATCCACGACAATCCGAACATGCGGGCTCCTCGCGCAATCAAATCAGGTAGAAAAAAAACGCAACCGCGCAAAGGTAAACCCTGCGGGTTGTGCGGAGAGTTCCGGATAACTTTAGCGCGAGCGATTAATATTCTGTTGAAGTTTGGAGAATAGAAGAAATAGGTTTGATGTAGACTTTGTGAGCGCCTCAAAAATGAGATGGTATTAACGCTCAAATAAGCGAGTCGAGTTGACTGGCAGGTAACGTGAGCGAGTGCTTCTACAAACCCCCTGCGAGAGCGTGGGATCCGCGCGTGGCCTGACCTCCGCGCTTACGCGTCGGGCTTGTGCAGCATCCCGTCAATGTCCGGATCGCAATTCAAGACTGGCGCAAACGTGCGTTTTCACCCGCGCGAGCGCAGCGAACAGCTCATGATCATCGTCGGGCCCGTGGCAGCCGTGCGCGAACAGCAACGACCCCAGCAGGCCGACGGCAAGGAACCATTTGCCCAGGACGATCACGAAGCGCGATGCTTCGGCCGTGCGCGGCTTAACTGGATAGCGCGTCATTTCTGCAGCTTGTCCTTGAAGAAGCGAATGGTCTGATTGACGGTCTTGGTCATCTTCTCGCCCCCCCAACCGTGGCCGGCGCCTTCCATCGTCACCAGTTCGGCCGAGACGCCGAAGTCGGTGAGCCGCTTCGACATCTTCCGCGATTGCTCGATGCCGACGAGCGCGTCCTTGTCGCCATGAAAGAAAAGGAACGGGGGCGCCTGCTTGGAGCAGTAGATGATCGGCGAGCACTTGCGATAGACGTCCTTCTTCTCCTCGAATTTACCGCCGATGAACGGGATGAAGAAGATGTTCTCGATGTCATTGCTCCAGGTCTTCTCCACGAAATCGGTGGGCCCGAAGTAGCTGCAGACCGCCTGGATCTTGGTCGACTGCTT
>DASRSQ010000520.1:0-3786 GCA_035656475.1 Gemmataceae bacterium
GCTCAATCGCTGCGCGACCATCTCATGCCGTTGATGGATCGCGCGGTCAGCGCCCTGATCGAGGACCTCGCGGTACGCGGCCTGCTCGAGGAAACGCTCGTCGTCTTGACGGGCGAGTTCGGCCGAACTCCGAGACACAACGCCAATGGCGGGCGCGATCACTGGGGTTCGGCCTTCTCGCTTGCGATGGCCGGCGGCGGCGTGCGCGCTGGTGTCGTTCACGGCGCCTCGGATCGGTTGGGCGCCTATCCTCGCGAAGGTCAGGTATTGCCGCAAGACATCGCCGCCACGATCTTCCATCTGCTTGGCATCGCGCCGTCAACGGAGGTCCACGACACGCTGGGCCGTCCCATCGCGGCATGCCGAGGCAATGTGATCAGGCAAATCGTTTGAAACATTCCGCGCTCGGTGACAGCCAACGAAATCGAGGCCGCCATGAGCAGACCTGATCTAAGGCAAATCATTTGAGGAGAGAGTCAAATGAAATCTCGAAAAGGCATCAAGGTGGTGGCGGCGTTGGGCACTATCCTGACGCTCGCTGTCTTCATCGTCGCGCCGCGCCTGGGCTCCGGCCCGATATCTCAAGTCGCCGCCGCCGGCGACAAAACCACCACGAATGCCGCGGACAAGGCAAACGCATTCCTGGGGACGCTCGACGCCAAGCAGCGGGACAAATCGCTATTGCCGTTCGACAGCGCCAAGAAACCGTCGTGGTCCAATTTGCCCGTTACGTTTGTGCCTCGCAATGGACTGGCACTGGGTGAACTCACCAAGCCGCAGCGAACGGCTGCTCTGGAGGCGGTCGCCGCCGTCTTGAGCAAGGAAGGCTATCAGAAGATCATCGACATCATGAATGCGGACGATCAACTCGTCAAGGACAAGACCAACAAGATGAAGTTCGGCACCGAGAACTACTATATTGCCGTCTTCGGCACTCCCTCCGCCACGAAGCCATGGATGTTGCAATTCGGCGGCCACCACCTCGGCGTCAATGTCACGGTCGTCGGCAAGAACGCGGTGTTGGCGCCCACGCATACTGGGACGCAGCCGGATTCTTTCACGAGGGCCGGCAAGACGGTGCGGCCGCTTGGGCCGGAAAACGACCTTGCCTTCAGGCTGGTCAATCAACTCGACGCGGATCAGAAGAAGCAGGCGGTCCTCGGCGCCAAGCCGAAGAATCTCGTGCTCGGCCCCGGTCAGGACAACAAGACGATTGCGCCGGAAGGACTCAAATGCAAGGTTCTCGACAAGGCTCAGCGAGCCACGTTGATGGAACTCGTTGGAGCGTGGATCAACGTCCTCCCGTCAAACGCCGCCGCGACCCGGATGACGGCAATCAAGGATAAACTCGACGACACCTATTTCGCCTGGTACGGCCCGACCACCAATGGCAGCGCGGCTTACTACCGAATTCAAGGGCCAACCCTGTTGATCGAATACGCCCCTCAGGGAGGTACGAATCATATCCACACCATTCTTCGCGATCCGACCAATGACTACGGCAAGGAATTGACCAAGAATTAGTGCTCTGTCACAACAAAAATGTCGGAAACCGGAAGGGCGAGGCACCTGCCGAGCCTTGAACTTTTAGCGGCTTCACGGCTCGGCAGGAGCCTCGCCCTCCCGACATATTCGTTGGGCGATTCTGCACAGGAGCTTGTCATGCTGAGAGGGTTAGTCGTCGTACTTGCCGTGATCCTGTTGGTCGTTTCCGGGGCGCCTGCCCAGGAAAAGGCCAAGCCGGAGAAGATCGGCCTGTGGAACAAACAGGCACGCGTCGGCGATGACAATTTCGAGGACAAGGAAGTCTACATCACGCTACATCGCCCTCAGAATCCCAACGGCACGGCCATCGTCATCTGCCCCGGCGGCGGCTATGGCACGCTGGTTACCGGACCCGAAGGGCATGGCATCGCCACCTGGCTTAACAAGCATGGCATCACCGGCGTGGTCCTCGAGTATCGACTTCCCGCTGGCCGATCGCATGTGCCGCTCTACGATGCGCAACGCGCCATTCGCACCACGCGCGCCAATGCCAAGGCGTGGAACCTTGATCCGAAACGCATCGGCATCATGGGCTTCTCCGCCGGCGGACATCTCGCGTCCACGGCCGGCACACATTTCGATGCGGGCGACGCGGGCGCCAAGGACCCGGTCGAGCGTTTCAGTTGTCGCCCCGATTTCATGATTCTCGTTTATCCCGTCGTCACGATGAGTGCCAAGGGACATTCCGGCTCGCGCAACAACCTGCTCGGCAAAACGCCGGACGCCAAACTGCTCGACCTTTTCTCGAACGAAAAGCAGGTGACCGACAAGACACCGCCGGCTTTCCTTGCGCATGCCAGGGACGACAAGCCGGTCCCGCCGGAAAACAGCCAGATGTTCCACGAGGCACTGAAGGCCAAGAAGGTACCGACCGAGTACCTCGAACTCGCGAGCGGCGGGCATGGTCTCAACGGGTACAAGGGCCCGATGTGGGACGCCTGGCAGCAGCGCTCGCTAAAATGGCTCGCGGAAATGAAATTGGTGTCGGAGGCGAAATAGAGTTCAACCGGCCCTGGCACGCCAGTCATTGAATGTAAGCATCGCGGGACGGGCATTCGTGCCTGTCGTGCGCTTTTGGAAACGTGAGGTGCGCTAAACCGCCGAGCGGACGATGACGGCGCATGCCCGCGCGATCAAGCTGCCAGGCGCGGCTGCGTCGCTTGCCCCAATGCGTCTGACGCCGTCGGCAACGCCAGGACGTAACTGTCGGAACGCGTCAAATGTCGCAACTCCAGCCGCAGTTCGAGCGGCTGCGCGAGGTATGCCTCAAGGTAGTTGGCGGCCGTCTTGCTCCCCTGTTCGAGCGAATCGTCGTACGGGAACGACAGCGTGCCCGCCAGGCGCAGCAATATCGTCTGCAACGGCGGCATGTTGAATGGCAACGGCGTCTGCTTGTCGAAGCCGAGGTTGCCGACTTCCTGCCAGGCCTCGGTTTCGTGGACCCACAATCGAGCACCGAGAATCGCGTTCGGCAGCACGCTGTGATTGGCGACGACGAAGCCCGCCTTGATGCCGATCTGGCGAACGCCATCACGGCTCATGCCGAGGAAAAACTCCTTGTCGACCAGGTGCGGACTCAGGCTCGGCCGTTCGTTGCGCATGCGGACGTGCCAGAAGTAGAGCGTGGTGAGCATCGACACCGCCGAGCCGGCGTAGCTGAGATACGAAATGTAGGAATCCATTCCTGGGCCTCCTGAATGGTTTGACGTCTGACGACGCAGAATAGCAAAAGCGTTGCCGTGGTCCAATCGCAAATGGACGGCTAAAATAGCCCACGGAGGATCATCCATGTTCAAGCGATTGTTGTTGCCGCTCGATTTGACCGACAAGCACGCCCCGGTGGTCGCAACCGCGGCCGAGCTTGCCAAGAAGTCCGGTGGCAGCGTGGCCCTGTTGCACGTCGTCGAGTTGATCCCAGGCCTGTCGCGCGACGAGGATCGCGCGTTCTACGATCGACTCGAAAAGCAGGCGCGAGCGCACATGGATCGCGTCGGCCAGGCGCTCACCGCACAGAAGGTTGCCTGGAAGGCAGAGCTGCGTTTCGGCCCGCGCGTGCAGGAGACGGTGCGCTTCGCTCAGGAGGAGCAGTGCGATCTGATCATCATGACCGCGCCGACCTTCGATCCCGCCCATCCGACGCTCGGCTGGGGCAGCCTCAGCTTCAAGATCAGCATGCTGTCGTCCGCGCCGGTGCTGCTGGTGAAGGGGTAGAAATGAGTTCAGCGACCGTAGGGTGGGGGG
>DASRSQ010000521.1:0-4224 GCA_035656475.1 Gemmataceae bacterium
CGTTTGTGCGTTCCAGCTATCACGCCGGCGAGATGATCCATGCGTGAGCCGATCGTCGCGCCGGACCTCGGCATGGCCGACGTCATCGTCAGCGTGTGGTACGTCAAGCCCGGCGAGACGGTATATGCCGGCGACCGTGTCGTCGAGCTGCTCGTCGGCGGCGCGACGTTTGACGTCGCAGCGCCGTGTGCGGGAACATTGCGCGAGCAATGCGTCTTGCCGCCGGAAGGCGTTAGCGTTGGGCAGGTGTTGGGATTTTTAGACGCGTAGCTGCAACCGTTGGCGTTATTGCTGGAGACCGCATCTGGCCGAGCCGCGCACGTTAGTAAGCGGGCAGCATCCCATGTGAGAAGCGCATCCAATTGAGGTTTTCAAGTTGTTCACATCACCACGGGTCGCACTCTTCTTACGACAAATCTGTCTGATAGATACTGCCCGCTTCCTCACGGGCGCGGCTCGGCCAGATTCCGTCCAACCTGCAGCGACAAGCGCCTTATGCGGACAAAGCCACGGGACTCGGTAAGATACACCTATTCTTCACAGTGATGGCAATAGAGGACGATTCGATGCCCCGTGGAATCTTCATCGCCTTCGAGGGAATCGATGGCGCTGGAAAGACCACGCAGGTAGATCGTCTCGCTGATGTTCTTGGGCAAGCAGGCATTTCCTTCGTTCGGTCCAAAGAGCCCACTTCGGGACCATGGGGACAAAAGATACGAAGATCCGCAGAGGACGGTCGACTGACTTTTGACGAAGAACTCACGGCGTTTATCGAAGATCGCAAGGAACATCTACGCGACGTCATCCAACCAGCGCTCGAGCGCGGCGACGTTGTTATTCTCGACCGATATTTCTATTCCACGATTGCGTATCAGGGATCGCGAAGCGGCGACTTTGAACGAGTTGCCAGAATTATGTTCGCGAACGCGCCTGATCCCGATGCAGTGATTCTGCTTGATGTTGACCCGGCTGTCGGCATTTCTCGCATCAGGAAGCGGGGCGACGCGCCGAATGAATTTGAAGGTCTAGACAACTTGATCAAGGTGCGAGAGGTTTTTCGCAAACTTGCCGTCTCACACAAGAACATCACGATGATCGATGCCTCGCCGGAAGAGGCGACGGTGCGAAAGTCCGTGTTGAGTGTGCTCGTGAATGGGATTTTCTCCGATCGAAGTAACAACCTTCGGCCTGGCTCCTTGCCAATGTTGAAGCGGTATCTCTCTGAACTTCCGTAACAGGTTTTCGCGCTTATGTCCTGGTCCAAGATCATCGGCCATGAAGAGCGCATTGCCGCGTTTCGCCAGATCGTCGCGCGGCATCGGCTCGCCCACGCATATCTCTTCGTCGGGCCCGCCGGCGTCGGCAAACGCACCTTTGCGCTTGAACTTGCCAAGGCACTGCTCTGCGAGGGGCCGGGCAAAGCGCCGGACGCTCTTGAAGCGTGCGATCAGTGTGACGCGTGTCTCTGGGTTGATGCTGGCACGCATCCGGATCTCTTTCAGGTGCGGCGGCCCGAAGACAAGAACGAGATGCCGATCGAGGTGATGACCGACTGCTGTCGCAATTTCTCGCTGAAGCCGGCGCGCGGCCGCGGCAAGATCGGCATCGTCGATGACGCGGACGACTTCAACGAAGAGTCGGCGAATTGCTTCCTCAAGACGCTCGAGGAACCGCCGCCCGGGTCGCTGTTCCTGCTCATTGGCACCAGCCTCGATCGGCAACTGCCGACGATCAAGTCGCGCTGTCAGATGGTGCGCTTCGCGCCGCTGCCGGACGCCCAGGTGCGTCTGATCCTGCAAAAGCAGGGTATCGAGGAAGCGCAGCTCGATCGGCTCGTTCGCCTATCGGCGGGTAGTCCGGGGCAAGCCGTCGCGCTCGAGGATGAGTCGCTGTGGGCATTTCGCCGCGAGGCGCTGCAGGCGCTCGCCCAGCCGAAGATGGACAGCGTTGCGCTCGGCAAGGAGTTCGTCAAGTTTGCGGAGAAGGTCAGCAAGGAGACGGCATTGCAGCGGCGCTGGGCTTATCAGGCCCTCAAGTTGTTGATCGATGTGCTGATCGACGCGATGCGGCTCCAGGCGGGCGCGCCGGCGCGATCGGCGGAATCGGCAGAGTTGCCGTCGCTGGCAGCACTCGCACAGAAGGCGCAGCCGGACACAATTCATGCGATGCTCGAACGCTGTCTGGAGACGGAGACGCAGTTGAGTCGATATGTTCAACTGAGCCTCGTTCTGGAGGCGTTGACGGATGCGCTGGGGCAGATGCTGGATCAGAATGGTCCGCTGCCGCTGCGTTATCAAGGATTCACCGGGTAAATCTCAAAACATCAAAAGGCAAATCTCAAACAAGCTCCAACGCTCAAATTGAAAGGCGATCCGTTTAAAATTTGCGCATTGAGATTTGCTTGGGTTTTGTGATTTGTTGTTTGTGATTTCAACATCGACACCGCGTCACGGATTGACCACATGACTCGCAAGCGCCGCTGGACGCTGCTATTGTGCCTCCTCGCCGGTTGCAGCACGCATCCACTTGTCGACACGTGCGACTTCTTCCAACCCGGCAAACTCTACAAGACCACGGTGACGCCCTACGGCGGCGTCGCAATTCCGCAGGGGCCGATCATCCCGGCCGCGCCGAACATCGGCGTCGGGCCGCCGGCGGCGATTCCGACCGGCCCCCTCATTCCACCGCCGGCGCCACTGCCGGGCAATCGTCCAGGCGTGCAGCTTCAAACGCCGACGCCCGGTCCCGAGTTCCCGCCGCAACCGCCGCCACCGCCGAAGATGTAGATCAGGCGTGTCCCGCGAGGATGTGCATGATGTCACCGTCGTGGACGATATACGTCTTGCCTTCCAGGCGATAGACGCCGTGGTGCTTGGCTTCTTTCATGGAGCCATGTTTCTTGAAATCCTCGTAGGCGACGACTTCGGCGCGAACAAAGCCGTGCTCGAGGTCGGTGTGGATCTGGCCGGCGCCTTGCGGCGCACTCGCTCCCTTGGGAATCGCCCACGCGCGACATTCGTCTTCGCCGACGGTGAAGAAGACGATCTGGTCCATGCCGGCGAAAATGCGCCGCAGCGTCTCATCGCGCGAAAAGCCAGACAGGTTGAGATCCTGCATGAATGCTTGCCGATCCTCCTCAGGCAACTCGCTCAGCTCGAGTTCAAGCTTTGCCGGCGCCTGCACCGCCGTGGGCGCGAGCTTGAGCAATTCCTCGGGCAGCGGCTTGCCGATGCGGTCCTCGGCGATGTTGACAAAGATCAACTCAGGCTTGAGCGTCAAAAGTTGAAAGCTGCGGATCAGCTTTTCCTCATCGGGCTTCAGGTTCGCCGCCGCCGCTCCTTCGCCATTCTCCAGGCATGCCGCCACGCGGCGCAGCAAGGCCGCCTCCGCTTCCTCGGCCTCGCGCTGTTTGACGGGCTTTGTCTTCTTGCCGAGGTCCTTGAGCTTGTCGAGTCGATTGGTGACGATCTCGAGGTCGGCAAACTGCAACTCGGCACGGAAGGCTCGAAGCTCATCGGTGAGGTTGCCGCCGGCGAAGCCTGCGAGGATGACGAGCAATCCGTTCGAGTCGCGAAGAATGGCAAGGCGGCGCGGATTGTCGCGGCGTTCGGTCGGATGCAGGCCGGGCGTGTCGAGCAGTTCCATGCGGGTCGGCGTGGTTTTCTTCGGGTTGAAGAGGGACGAGAGGTAATCGAGCCGCGGATCGGGAACGATCGGCTTGCCGATCTGCCCGTGCTGGGCCCGCGACGGATCAGGCGCGTCGCCCGTGAGCCACTGGAACACGGTGCTCTTGCCGCAACCCGAGAAACCCGCGATACCGATTTTCATGAGGCAATCCATTCAGTGAGGGTGCAAGTCAAACAATCATTATATTCCCGGGCGTAGAATGAGCAGATCCGAGGGGATCGCCATGTCCGATTCGTGGATGCCGACGCTGAAGCTGAAACTTTCCCGCACGCAATTCGAGCGCTTGCCGCGTCATCCCGCGTACAAGTACGAACTCATCGACGGCATCACGTACATCTCCGCCTGGCCGCGGCAAGCACACGCCGTCCTGAACCTGCGACGCTTCCGCCCGGCCGCCGATGCGATGGCGAAGCTGACGCTGCGCCCGGCAACGGCGAGCGACATCGAGGCGCTGGTCCCGGTGATGGCCGGCGCCTTCGGCGACATCCAGCCGTACGCCTCGCTGAGCGACGCCGATGCGGATCGATCGATCGAGAA
>DASRSQ010000522.1:0-13996 GCA_035656475.1 Gemmataceae bacterium
ATCGGTGTCCGGCGCGAGCTGCACCTGGGCCAGCCCGGTGATGCCGGGCAGGACTGCGTGCCGTTT
The DNA here is from genome assembly GCA_035656475.1 of Gemmataceae bacterium. Classification (GTDB taxonomy): domain Bacteria; phylum Planctomycetota; class Planctomycetia; order Gemmatales; family Gemmataceae; genus SIAQ01. The sequence goes on from DASRSQ010000522.1 coordinate 67, forward strand.
GTCGTAGTCGGGGATCGCGCGGCCCAGCTCCGCGACGAACTCGGGACGTTCGGGCCGCGGCCCGATCAGGCTCATCTGGCCCATGAGGACGTTGAGGAGCTGCGGCAGTTCGTCGATGTGTGTGCGTCGCAGCAGCCATCCGACGGGAGTGATGCGCGGATCGCCCGGGATCGTCCAGCGCGGGCCGGTCAGCGATTCGCATTTGTCGACCATCGAGCGGATTTTGTAGATCGTGAACACGCGGCCATTGCGGCCGACGCGCGTCTGCGTGTAGAACGCCGGCCCGCGCGAGGTCAGCTTCACCGCAATGGCGGCCAGCGCGACAATGGGCAGACCGATCAGCGTCAGCACCAGGGCAAGCGTGAAATCGAAAAGACGGCGGACCTTCGCGTAGAACCGCGCCCGGCGCGGCGAGGCGGTCGGCGTCGCTCGGCGATAGGGCAGGATCGATTCCGCCGCCTCCTCTGCGGCGATATCGATAACATCCAGGTTGGTCAGCATCCTACTAACCTCCTCACGGGCGACTTTCAACGCTAGCCGGCCATCCATCGCTTGCGCGTCCGGCTAACGAATCGCTTAGTTCACCACTTCAGTCTTGATCGCCGGCAGCAAGTCGTGCATGAACTCCACGCTCGCGCTCGCTTCCGGCGGTTCATCGGACTGGACGAGCTCGTTGATCAGGTACAGCTTGAACAGCACCTTCTCGCCGGCAAACGTCCAGCGCGGATTGTCGGCGACTTTCCATGACTGCGTGCCGTGCCAGGCCCAGAAGATGCGCAGATGCGACTTGCCCGACGCGCGTTCCCGCACGAAGCGGGCGGTCCAAAACTCGGCCTTCGGCTCGCTCGCCTGATAACGTTTCGGCTTCTCAACTTCGTAGCCGTTGCCCGCGTAGCAGACATCCGGCGTGTGTGTGCACACTGCGCCAGCCCGGCCGCATGTCAGCAGGATCGTCACCGCCTTGCCGGTCTTGTCGTGCACATAACGCCGCGCGAGCTGGCCTGCGACGCTGGAACTCGGATCGTTCTGCATCTCGACGTTCGCGCCTTGCCAGGAGCCGATCGTCATCGGCAAGCGTTCGAGCTTGCTGGCGGCGGCTTTCAAATCGGTCTGCTCCGACCAGCGATCGGTCCAGACGCCGTGCACGGCGCCCGACGCGACAAGCATTCCCGCGGCTGCAATGACGATGATAATTCTCTGCATGGTGCAATCTCCTGTATTTCGTCCCGTGTAGAGCACTCGCTCCGCGAGTGCGGCTGAACTCGCGGAGCGAGTTCGCTACTCTCGGCCGCAAGCGGCAGCAGTGCGTCACGCCGCAGCCGCGGTAACCGGGGCGGCACACGTCTTGCCATAGGTTTTGACCGGCATGCCGCTGACGACGGCGCCGAAGACGCGGATGCCGAGCGTGGCGAGTTGCTGGCTCGCCGCGTGCACGTTGTGCATCTGACTCACGTCGCGCATCAGCGACACGAGCACGGCGTCGACGTACTGCCCGATCAGCAGCGAATCGGTGGCGCCAAGGACCGGGTGCGAATCGACGATGATGAAATCGAACTCGTCGCGCAGCTTCTCGAAGATGCTGGTAACGCCGGTCTTTGCCAGCTCCTGCACGACGTTGCGGTCCCACAATCCCGCGGGCAACAGATACAGGTTCGCGTCCGCCGGCGTTGGCCGCACGGCGTCCGGCAGGTCGACCTCGTTGAGGATGACCTCGCTGAAGCCGGGCTGGAGTGGTTGCTCGAAGACCTGATGGGCCGCGGGGCGGCGCAGGTCGCAATCGATGAACAGCGTCTTGCGGCCGGCGCGGGCCAGGCTCATCGCCAGGTTTGCCGCGAGCGTCGTCTTGCCTTCGCCGTTGACCGCGCTCGTCACCATGACGACGCGCAGGTTCTCGGCGTCGGCGTTGCGCAGCAACATCGTGCGGATCGCGTCGATCGATTCGATCAGGTTGTGCCGCACCAACTCCTCGGCGGCGGCGTTGCCGACCCGGCGCGGATCGGGCATCTCGGGCACGGCGCCGACGACGCGCATCGCCAGGCCCGCCACCACCTCGTCCGGCTCGTGAATGCGCCGGGCCGAGAACTCCCACCAGGCGACGGCGAGCAACACCAGCACGAACGCCGCGATGGGCGAGAACCCCAGCAGGGCGAGCCGTTTCTTCGAATCGCGGTTCTGCAATTCCGCCTCGCCGATCGGCGTCACGCGCGCCTCGGCTTCATGCTCCATCTGCGCCTGCTTGTGCACCTCGAAAAGCCGATCGACATTTTTCTGTTCCTGCTGAATTTCGCTATCGAGCAGGTCGAACCTTTTCGTGGAGATGTTCAACCCTTCGAGCAGCTTGGTGATGCTGTCGACGCGATCGCGCGTCTCGGCCACGAACTTTTCCAGCGGCACGATTTCCGCTTGCAGCAGGGAAATGGTCGTGTCGTACTCGGCTTCCTGCTTGGACTTGAACTTGGACACAACATCGGCACGCAACTTGGCAGCCCGCTCATCCACGCGTTGCTGGATGCGGCCAATTTCCTCGCGCACCAGGCGGAGGTTGGTGTCGGTCGGCGGATGGCCATTCTTCACCATCAGCTCGACGTACTTCTCCTTGCGCTCCAGCAGGTCCACGTCCTTGCGCAGGTTCGAGTCGTAATCCTGGAGGTCCTTGATGAGCAGCTCCTGGCCTGACTGCTTGTCGAGATTCTTCTTGGCCGCCTGCAGATTGGCGAGCTGTGCGGTCTTGCGTTCGAGGTCGAAGCGATAGCGCGAGCCGTCCCCCTGGGCCTGGCGCAGCTCGATTTGCATGTTCTGCAACAGGTTCATCATCGCCCACGGGTCCTTGACGCCGGAGCTTTTCAGGAGGTTGTCCTTGGCGTTGATCTTTTCGGCCAGCTTGTCCTTGGCCGATTCGTACAGGAACCGAGTTTTGTCGACACGATCCTTGCGACGGTTTTTTTCCTCGTTGCCGACGATGGTCATGAACGATTTGACCATGTGGTTGACGATAACCTGCAGATCGTTCGGCTCCTCGCCGGTGAGCGACACGGTCAAGAGTTCGCTATTGTCCTGCACCTCGACCTTGAGGACTTCTTCAAGCCAGGTCAGCGTGCTGAGCGTATCGGGATGTTTCTGGATCAGGCTGAGATTGCGGACCGGATCCTGGCTCAAGGTCCGCATCAGCACATCACGGCTCTTCAGGCGGGCGGCGGTCGTCTTCATCATGATCGTGAAGTCTTCGCGCGTGTTCACGTGATGCGTGAGCGGATTCGACTTCGACGAGACCTGGAGCAACGCAAACGCCGTGAAGCGCGACGGCATCAGCATGAAGGCGGCCGTACCGGCGAGAGCGCCGGCGAGCACGCCCAGCGTGCACGCCACCAGCCAGCGCCGCTTCAGTGCCTTCAGGAGTGCGAACGCGTCCGGCGTCGACGACAGTGCGGGCGGTTGCGTCGGGGCCGTCAGCGGCTGTATCGGCTTGCGCGGCGTCGGCTCATCGGGTTTGCGTTCTTGCGTGGCCATGGTGCGTCTCCGGCGGTAGGGTGCGTGAAACGCACCATCATTGACCGAATACCCAGCAGCAATGCCGTCTCAGACAATGAATGCATTTTTGTGGCGATGCTGTCATACACGGTGCGTTTCAGGCACCTTACACTTCGACGGGTTCGGGCGTCGGTTCCGCCGCGGGCTCGGCCGGCTTCTTCTCGCGCCGCGACGTCTGGCCGGTGCGATACATCGAAACCGCGTTGGCGTCGCCACGCTGGGCCGGCGGCAGCGGCGCCGTCTCCTTCGGGCCGTCGATCAGCAGCGTCTTGAGAATCCAGAGTTCCAGGAACAGAAAGACCATGCCCATGAATGGCATCGCATAGCCGAGCGCGTCGTGGAAATACTGGTCGCCAATTTCCTTGCCGAAAAGCTCGTATGAAACGCCGGTGAGCGTGATGCGGAGCACGTTCGACGCCAGCGCGATCGGCACGGCACTCCCCGCGATCAAACATTTCTCCCAAAGCGGCTTGCGAATCAGCACGGCGACCGCGGTTGACAATGCGAAGAATGTGACGAGCATGCGCAACCCGCTGCATGCCTCAACGATGCCAAGCTCAATGTCATTGAGCAGGATGACATTGCCTTCCGCGATCGCCGGCAGGCCAACGACCTGCAGACAAAAGGTGCTGACGGTTGTCGCAAAGCTCTGCATCGGCCCCGACAGGGCGACGGAAATCGAATGAGGCAGCGGGACCATGAATGCGAGAAATGCCACGGCGGGCCACGACCAGCTCCATGCCGGCCAGCCGCCGGCGAGCATGATCAGCCCGGAAATTGCGGGTAGAAGCGAGATCTGATCGAGATACTCAACGCGCAGATACGCGCCGGCGAGACGCACGCCAATGCCAATCGCGAGGAGGCCAAGCCCCAGCACATTCGCCCGGCAATTCTGCAGGCGGTCGCGCCGCAACCAGAGCAGATAGAGCGCGAAGAGCGGGACGAGATAGCCGTGCGAGTATTGTGGATCGTCCGACCAGCGAGTGGTGATGGCGCCGAGAGTGGTCCAGTAGGCCCAGGCGCCGGCGATTCCGAGCAGGCCGGCAATGGAAATGACGGCGAATGTGCCCGTGCGCAATGGGGCGGCGGTCTGCGCGGTCATGGTGTCCCCTCCTTGGTGACCGAGAGCGTCCTGGTGCGATCGCAGTGTTGCCGAGGAACGATGCCCTCACTCCAACCCTCTCCCAGAAGGAGAGAGGAGAAAGTCCCCCAGGGCAGCGTGTCCCATCTCGCGTCAGCCCTCGCCAAATCAACGCCGTTCATCATGAAGCAGCACGAAACCTGGCCGAAGCGAGAGCGTATCTTACTTGCGACCGCCTTTTCAAGTCAACCCCGAGGGAGCCGGTAGCGGGCAGCCGGCAGCAAGTAGCCAGAACCGCGGGTAGCCAATCACATGCAACATCAGCGCAAATAAACAGTTCCGGCAACCAGCCGTCGGCTGCCTGCTACCTGCTGTCTGGCTAATGGCTAGCGGCTGCCTGCAACCTGCTCTTAGGATTTTTCCGATTAATTTGCCTTTGCCGATTTTGCGGTCTATTGTTGGTTGTGCGACGCAACGGCGACCAGCGCCTGCTGCGGAGCACTTGAGAATGTCCCCGTTCTCGATAAAGGCAAACCCACGGCGACGTGGGGACGCAAAGCCATGGGCTCTTCCCGTTCCGCGTGGAACGGATAAGGCTGCCAGGCTACCGAAGGGATGGACGGGACCCGTAAGTATGCTTGGTTACGCCAGGCTCTCTCGTGGAGAGCCTGGCTCTTTTTTTTTGTAGGTCAGGCTTTCCAGCCTGACGGAACCCGCAACTCAAACAACCGTCAGGCTGGAAAGCCTGACCTACGCAAGCACCCCAAAGCACCCACCAAAGAACCGGCGATTTACCTTGCAACCTTCACGCAAGCTGGCACAATAAGTCGATACCGTTGAACATTCGGGGGGCGGCTATGACCATCGGTTGCGAATCCTTTCATCGCATGGACCGTCGGCAGTTTCTGCGCATCGGCGGCTCCACGCTGTGCGGCGTCAGCATGCTCGATATCCTCGCCGGCCAAGCACGGCCGGCCACGCGCTCGGCCCGCGCCAAACAGATGATCTGCGTCTGGATGGCTGGCGGGCCGCCGCACACCGACATGTTCGACATGAAACCCGATTCACCCGTCGACTATCGCGGCGAGTTTCGGCCAATCCGTTCGAACCTACCGGGCCTCGATGTCTGCGAGCTGATGCCTCGCCTCGCACAACAGGCGGACAAGTACACGATCATCCGCTCCGTCACGACAATGAATCGCCCCGGCGATCATTCGCGGGCGCCGATGTACTGGCTCACCGGCAATCCGCGCCTGCCGAGCGGCACGCCGCAATATCCGATGTATGGCAGCGTGGTGTCTCGGCTGCAACCGGGGCCGGACGATCTGCCGACGTTCACGGTGCTCGGCAAGATCGATCATCACATCAACAACGCGATCGCCCCGAGCTTCCTCGGGCCGGCGTACAATCCGTTCATCTTCGACCCGACGCAGGCGCGCGATGACGTGAGCCGAATGCTGACGCCGCAGATCGAGCTGCCGGCGTTTCAGCGCGACGCGGAATTGCTGCGTGCGGTGGACAATCGGCTGCGCCGACAGGACGCGCTCGATCCGATCATCGCCGGGCTCGATCGCAACCAGCAGACGGCGTTCGACCTCTTGCGTTCGCCGAAGCTGCGCGAGGCACTCGATCTGTCGAAGGAATCGCCGCAGACGATCGCGCGTTACACCGCCGGTGAAATGGGACGCACCCGCTATCCCGCGGGCAACACACGCCACTTCCTCCTGGCACGCCGACTCATCGAAGCCGGCGTTCCCAACGTCCATTTCAGTTTCGGCTACTGGGACTGGCACGGCGAGAACTTCGTCGCGGGCCGGCAGCAGATTCCGATGTTCGACGTTGCGCTCTCCGCCCTGCTCGAAGACCTCGAACAACGCGGCTTGCTCGAGAACACCATCGTGCTGGCGCTGGGAGAAATGGGCCGTAAGCCGCAATGCGGCACCGCGGCAGGCGCGGGACGCGATCACTGGGATTACGCCCAGTTCGTCCTCGCCGCCGGCGGCGGCTTCCGGCGCGGCTGCGTCGTCGGCGCCACCGATCGCAAGGGGGAACAGGTGACCGATCGCTTCTACAAGGTCGAGAGCTTCGGCGCAACGTTGTACCACCTGCTCGGCATCGACCCGAACACCGTCGTCAACACGCTGAACAATCGGCCGATTCGGCTCATCAACGAAGACGCCCCGCTCATTCGCGAGGCGATTGTTTGATTGACGAAGCCCCACCATTAGCGCAGCGATTGGTGGGGGTGGATGTGACCGTTGCCCCCGCCAATCGCTGCGCTCATGACGGGGCTTGGAATCACGCGTAGAACAGCGCTTCCTCGGGCGTTTCGGCAGGCTGATGCGGGCCGCTGGGCGTTTCGATGCCCAGGAACGCCCGGTACTCGCGCTCGAACATCGCGACGTGCTGATGCATCATCTCGGTGGCGATCTGCGAAATCAAATACGGCTTGCCATGGTGCAGATAATCCGTCGCCCGCTGTTCGAACTCGTCGGCGTCCTGATCGAAGCGTGCCTGCAAACGCTCGAGGCTCAGGGCCAGCTTGTTGCGATCCTTTTCCTTGCCGGCGCCAAGCTTGACCAGTTCCTGGACGCGTTGCTGAATGCTGGGGCACGCCGGCGTTCCCTCGCCAAGCTCGGCCGGCAGCTCACCCGCCAGGCAGATCGGAAAGTAAACAGCCGTCTTTGGCGGGCCGAACGCGATCCACGCGACGAGCGGTGCGTCCGACTTGTGCAAGTCGGCCACAAAGCTGCTCGCCAGCACCATCGGCTTTCGGCCGCTCAGCAGGTCGCGATTTGAGGTGTAGTGGTCGGCCAGCATGCGTCGCAGGAAATGGGCGTCGATCGCGCCGAGCTGCTGCGCCATCATCAGGCTCGCCCGGCCCCAACGCTTCTGGGCGGCGGCGGATTGTTCGCTTGCCTCTGACAGGCAGCGCACGAAATCGATCTTGCTGCCGTCGTCTTTCCACCAGCCGCGCTCGAGAACGTGATCGAACAGGCCCGGAGCGAGTCGGCTCCAGTCTTGCCGAATCATCGCGGCATCGGTGACCACGCGTGTGTGCCCGCATTCGAGCAGGGCCCAGAAGCGGCTACACGATTCCAGAACGTACGCCTCGCGGGCATCCGCGATGAGATAGATGTCATCGCTGGAGCTGCCGACGCGATCGAGCAGATCTGCCAGCACCTCGACCGCCTGCAAGGCGCCCCGGCTCCGCTCGAGCGTCAGACGCACGAGATCGGGACCGCACAATGGCGCCGAGCCGGCAGGCAGTCGGCTGCGCCATGGCGTGGCGCCGATCGCGACGCGCTGCTCGTTCACGCCATGCACCAATCCCCACTGCCCGACTGCTTGCACGCCGAGCACCGAGAAGGTCTGGCGCGCCTGCGGAATCTGGGTCCCGCCGCGGGTGAGGATCGCCCCGGTGTCGTGCATCCGACCCGGAAGGGCGACGACGCAATGCCGTTCCAGCGGTACTGCATGATAATTGAGGGCGAACAACGTCGTACCGTTGGCGGAGGCATCCCTCAGTGCCACCAGCATATCGCTGCCCATCGCTGCTCCTCCTTCAACCTGTGCGTCCATCGGTCGCTCGTCCGTGAGGAGAGAGGTATCGAATCTAACGATTACCGTAGGCGAACCAGAAATGATGCAAATGCCGATATCATTATTTGACACGAGTCAATAGGTGAACACAACTGAATAATTGGCAATTCTTGAAAAAAGCCCCCTGACTGCCCAGGATAACACCACCATACAAAGAGTGAGCTCGATTGCGCGCCCTGTCCCTGGCTCATGGCATGGACGACAGGGGGGTGAGAAAGGGGAATTGCGCTTTGAGATTGGTTAGCTTGACATCCGCCGTGATGAACTCACACGATTCCTGTTCTGCGAGCGCGAGATAGAGGCAATCGTAGACGCCAATTCTCATTGTAGAGGATACCTCGTATGCTCGTGGCAGAAGGGGTAGGTAGTTGTGCAGTTGAGGCAAGTTCTTCAGCAGATCCGTGAGGAGAACAACGCCTTGCGCCGGAGTCAACCGGCCCTGACGTTCGGCTCTTGTTAACGCGTGAGTTACTTCTACGGCAAGGATGTCAGGAGCGATCAGCTCGAAATGATTCTGGTTGAAGGCATCGCGAATACGCAAGGCCTTGTCCGTATCGACCTCCGGCACCAGCCATTTGAATGCGACCGAGGAATCAAGGACGTATTTCATGAGTCGCGCAGCTCACGAATCGCGGCCACGCCGATCTCAAGGACGCCGTGTTTTTGTCGGATTTCTTCGCGGATGCGATCCATTTCTTCGCAGGCTGCACGAGCGTCCTCTGGATGGCGAGCGCCCTTTGCAGCATTGGCTGCTGCAGCCCGAAGGTCTGCCATTAGATTTGGTGAAATCGTTGGTTGCATGGAGGTGCTCATATCCCATTCCATACGTTGGTTGAGATAATGTTAGAATAACCGATTGCTGCGACATCGCCATAGCAATCGTCCCACAACGCTCTTGTCCCCGGATCCCCTTTTTGCCGACAATGACACTGGCCCATCTTCCCTCGCGAAAGGACACACGCCATGCAAGAGACGATCCTGCAGTCCATTGGCAAGACGCCGCTCGTGAGGTTGCGGCGCGTCACCGAAGGCCTCAAAGCTGCGGTCTACGTCAAGAATGAGGCAATGAACCCCGGTGGCAGCGTGAAGGATCGCGTCGCCCAGGCCATGATCGCCGATGCCGAGCGACGCGGCTGGTTGCGGCCCGGCGGCACGATCATCGAGGCCACCGCGGGCAATACCGGTGTCGGTCTCGCCATGATCGCCGCCGTCAAGGGCTATCGCTGCATCTTCGTCATGCCCGACAAGATGAGCGCCGAGAAGATCCTCTTGCTCAAGGCGTACGGCGCCGAAGTCGTCATCACCGCCACCAATGTGCCCCCCGACTCTCCCGACAGCTACAATGGCGTCGCCGATCGACTCACGCGCGAAATCCCCGGGGCCTGGCGGCCCAATCAGTTCTCGAACCTCGCGAATCCCGAAGTCCACTATCGCAATACCGGCTACGAAATCTGGGAGCAGACCGAAGGCCTCATCACCGCCTTCGTCGCCGGCGCGGGCACCGGCGGCACGATCTCCGGCGTCGCCCGCTATCTCAAGGAACAGAACCCCGATGTCAAGATCATCGGCGCCGATCCCGAGGGCTCGATCCTCTCCGGCGATTCGCCGAAGCCGTGGAAGGTCGAAGGCATCGGCGAGGACTTCGTGCCGAAGACGCTGAACAGCCAGCTCGTCGATGAATGGGTGCGCGTCGGCGATGCGGAAGCATTCCACATCGCGCGTCAACTGGCGCGCCGCGAGGGCATGCTGTTCGGCGGCTCGAGCGGCACGGCCGTGGCGGCGGCGCTGCGCTACGCGCGCCGGCTCACCAGCAACGACCTCGTCGTCGCCCTGTGTGCCGACACCGGCCGCAACTACCTCAGCAAATTCTTCAATGACGATTGGCTCGCCGCCAACAAGCTGACCACTTCCAGTGACATCCCGCATTCGATCGGCGATCTGCTCAAGTCGCGCGGCACGCGCAGTCTTGTCACGATCGCGCCGAAGGCGAGCCTCTCCGACGCTATCCAGCTCCTGCAATCGACAGGCATTTCTCAGCTCCCTGTGCTCGAGAACGGCAAATCGGTCGGCAGCATCCAGGAAGTGACGCTCGCCCGCATCCTGCACGATCACTCCGATCCCGACAAGGTCACCGTCGGCGACGTCATGGTCCGCCCGCTGCCGCAGCTCGAAACGACGGTGCACCTCGACGAGGCATATCGCCTGCTCCTCGCGGGCAACACCGGCGTACTCGCCACCCACGACGGCGAAGTGACCGACATCATCACGCGCATCGATCTTGTCCACTACTGGGACCAAAATCGAAGGATGAAGGATTAAGGATGAAGGATGGTGTACTTCATCCTTCATCCTTCATCCTTCCGCCTTCAACCTTGCATTAGCGTGCTGGCAGGAAAAGCTCGTAGCTGGCGAAGGGCGGGGCGTTGTTGCCGGGCTGGTTGAACTGGATGACGGAGGCAGGCGCGTAAGGATTGCGCCAGAAGTAGGTGGTGTCGCGCGTGTCCTGTTCTTCCCATTCTCGGCCGCGCTCGTCTTGAACCTGCTTCAGGTAGCGGACGATGTCTTTCTCGAGCCCCTTGTCGGTGAGAATGCGGTTTTCGACATCGCTCAGCTTCTCGCCGGGAATCGCGGTGACGCCGGTGAGCTCGTTCTTGCCGCCGGGGTTGATGGCCTTTTCGGTCTCCTTCGCAACCGATCGCGCGGCGGCATCGTCGCGGCCGTGGAAGAACACGAAGGGGACCTTGCGGCCGGCGGCGGCCCGCAGCGTGCTCGATAACGACAGCTTCGACTTGCCGACGTTCGGCGTCAAATCGATGAACAGGGCGCACAGCACATGCACGCCTTCGGGGGTCTCCGCAAGTTGCAGCGGGGCGCCGAAAAAGTCCTGCGGCAGCCGGCGGAAGCGATGCATCTCCGCATTGATCCAGCCGGCGGCGAGAGCGCCGCTGCGGCCGGAGCTGATCACGATCAGGTTGCCCGAGTTGCACAAACCCGCATCGTTCTTGCGATCGAGAAACGCCTTGGCGGCGGCAATGTCGTTGATCAGGTAGGGATGGTAGGACGACGAGAAACTCTGAAACGCGATCTCTTCCTTGTTGCCGCTGTTCTTGACCAGGCGGCGATTGGCGGCATACGAGTTCGACCAGAACACTTCCGGTTCGACCTCGGTGCTGCGGCCTTGGCCGCGAAAGTCAAATTGCAGAACCGCGAAACCCTGGGCGGCCAACATCTTGGCGAAGCCTTGCCATTGCTTTTCGTGACGTTCCTCGCCGAGGTCATGCAAGAGCAGCACGCAGGCCGATTTCTTGGTTCCCGGGTGGAACTCTCCGCGCAGCGTGACGCCGTCCGTGGTCGGCAGGCGAACGCTTACCGCATCTTCGGCGCATGCCAGCGATGGAACGAGGAGGGCGAGCGACATAGCAATGCTCGGTAGCAGCTTGGACATGGGGGCCTCGGTTACATCGGGGCGGCCGCGGAAGATAGCGGGCATTCGAGGAGCCACTGAAGGAATCGGCGGACCGCGCCGGAATCGGGCACGCAATAGTGGGCCGCGCTGGCCTCATCCGCTCCAACCTTGATCGTGATTCCTTCGACCAGCGCGCGGAACATGTCTTCATCGGTGCGGTCGTCGCCGATGCAGATCGAGAGCGCGCTCTCCAAACCGAGGACGCGGCGCAGCCAGGCCGACGCGGTTCCCTTGTTCCAGTCGATGTTTGGTTGAATGTCGAACACCTTCAGTCCGTCGAGCACACGGAAGCCAGGCCAACCGCTCAGGCAACGGGCAATCACCTCGCGCACCCTGTCGACCATCTCGGTCGGCGTCATGCGATGGTGGACGCCGATGGAAAGTCGTTTGTTCTCCAGTTCGACGCCGGGCACGCCGGCGAGCTGGTCGCGCAAGCTGGCGGCGATTCGGCACAGGTCCTGCTCGGTCGTGAGCGGCGCGATGCGATCGAAGGTGAAGCAGGGCCCATTCATCTCGAGGCCGTGGTTGCCGATGTAGATGAGATTGGGAATGCCGACGCGCAGGCGCAAGTCGTCGAGGCCTCGACCGCTGGCGACGACCACCTTGACGTGCGGCTGGCGGGAGAGGTCGGTCACCAGGCGGCGCGTGTCGGTGTCGAGCCAGACATTGCCCGGCTTTTCGAGGATGCGCGTCAGCGTGCCGTCGAAATCGAGAACGATGAAGAGGTTGCTCGCCCGGGCCAGTCGCGCACGGATGTTTTCAAGGTCATCGAACAATGCCCGTGCCACGGTTACACCTCAAACGCTGACAGGCCGGCGAAACCGCGCAGACCTGAGAACGGGGAACTGGCCGCAGTCGCCGAATGTGACCAAGCAGTTCTCATGCCAGCCAGAGAATCTGTACGTTTCGCAACCTGTCTTGCTGCACGGCGTCACCGCTGGTGGCCAGTTTCGAGCCAGTTGCTCAGCGATTGGACAGGCGGAAATGCAGCTTCAGGCTTTGCGAATGCAAATTGCGAGGGAAATTGCAGCGAACCCGCTGCGCTGAACTGTGGCACGGTGTTTGCGATAAATCAATTGTCTCGCCGGTTGAAAGGTGTTCCAGTGATTTGGGCGACACTGAGCACCCGCCGGCGAGGCATTTTTTTTCAATTCACCAATGCACTGATGACATGCAGCCGCAACCCCGCACGCGTGGGCGGACGTGATCGCTCGCGCTGGCGCGCGTGATTCGGGTCCGAGGGCCGTAGGATGGGCATTCCTGCCCGTCCATTCCGTCGAGGGCGCTATTGACGGTCCGTCATGCGCTTGCGCCATTCCTACTTCTCGTCGTCATCCAGCGAGCTGACGCGGTCAATGCTGATGCCGAGGGAGGCGAGCTTGGTGCGCAGCGTGGTGCGGCTGATGCCGAGGATGCGGGCGGTCTGGCTGAGGTTGTTGTCGGTGTGGCGCAAAACATCCAGGCAGAGAAGCCGTTCGGTGGCAGTCTGGAACTCGGCCTGGAGATTGGTGGAACCGGCCTTGAGCCGATCCTGAATGAATGCGGCCAGGCCGGGAAACGTCACGTGATCGGCGGAGATGGCAGGCGCACTGGCCGTCGGATTTTGTAGCGCCGTCGGCAGGAATTCGGGGACCAGGACCGGGCCGCTGGCGTGCAACACGGCCTGCTGCAGGGCGCTTTGCATTTCGCGCACATTGCCCGGCCAAGTATAGCGCCGCAACAGGTTCAGCGTCTCCGGCGGAATGGTCTGCACGTCCTTGCTCAGATCCCGGCTGGCGCGGGCCACGAAATGCTCCGCCAGCGTACACACATCGTCGCCGCGCTCGCGCAATGGCGGCAAGTTGATCGAATAGACATTCAGGCGGTAATAAAGATCGCTGCGAAACTGGCCGGCGCCGATCATTTTTTCGAGATCGCGGTTGGTGGCGGCAATGATGCGGACGTCGGTGCTGACCCGTTCATTGCCGCCGACGCGTTCGAACGATTGCTCTTGCAAGATGCGCAGGATCTTGGCCTGGGTGAACGGCGTCATGTCGCCGATCTCGTCGAGGAACAGCGTTCCCTTGTCGCACTGTTCGAACTTGCCGATGCGTTTGCGGTCGGCGCCGGTGAAGGCGCCTTTCTCGTGGCCAAAGAGCTCGCTTTCCAGAAGCGTCTCAGGAATCGCGGCGCAGTTGACGGCGAGGAAGGGTTGCTCGGCACGCTTGCTGTAATGGTAGATGGCGCGGGCGACGAGTTCCTTGCCGGTGCCG